>NZ_QEHL01000026.1:0-118504 GCF_003116525.1 Pseudarthrobacter sp. AG30
CAAAAGCCGGGGCAGTCCCGACCGAATGATCCGTGGCTTTGTCGATGCCGCACTCAAAGAACAACATCTGGCGCCTGTGAAGGCGGAAACTGCTAGGCGAATTGTCGCCGCCGTGCATGCCGCGGAGCGCCCCGATGTTGAGCTTCAGAAGTTCGACCACGCGATCTGGAAATCACCACATCGGCTTGCCTGTTAGCGCAATGCCAGCTCGACTCGTCCGATTACAGAGTTGCTTAGAACCGCCAAGAGGTCAAAGGTCGTCAGCATTGGAATGGCCTCGGCTCAGCACAGCGATCGGCTAAGGGCCCCCGACAGGATTAAAGGCAGTTCTTCAGGACGCCGACAATGACGTCATGCTCGGGTTGGGTGACCCAAAGCGCGTACTTGGCCTTGACGTCAGTTTGCCGCTCGACATATTCACACCGAAAAGCTTTGTTCGGGGGAAGCCATGTTGCGGCGTCTTTGTCGCCTTTGGCGCTGTTAGTAGGGCCGTCGGCGGCCATGAGGTTCAGTGGGTCGTTCGCGAGCTCTTTGCGCTGATCTGCGCTCAGCTGCTGGGCACCTTTCTGCCACGCGTCGCTAAGCGGGACAATGTGGTCAATTTGGATGTCGGAGCTGGCGTCCTGCCCGCGGACGAAGTTGATCGTGGTGCCCGTGTACTTGTCGGCCAGTGTGCCTGTCGCGACGACGCAGTTGTTGGTACCGGGTTTGAACGTCTCCTCGGTCAGGTCGCGGGCGAGGATGTCATTACGTGTGTCGCAGCCGTTGTGGTCTGTGTCGGCCCAGGCGGGTCCGAACTCATCGCGGGTGTAACCAGTCTTTGGGGCTCGGCCCTTGACCGGGATGGTCTCAAGCTGGACGAGGGCTTGTCCTGCCTCTCGGGCAGCGCCACCGCCCGAAGACTGACCAGCAGAGGTACTTGGAGCGGTTCCGATGCCCTCTATGGCATGGGCGGCAGCGTCACAGCCGGCAAGCGGGCCGACCAGCAAGAGGGCGGCAGCGACTGTCAGGGCTGGGGCAATCGAGCGAATGATTTGAACGGCCCTTCCGTATTGAGGCGAGTTGCTTCACACTAACTTCGGCCACCTTGTGCAAGCGGTAAGAGGACATGTCGTGCCCGCCACACCGGAGCAAGTGTAAGGACTGAACCAGGAAGCCCCTGGCAGGCCGAATCAATTCACCGTGGCCAGGCGGGCCTTGGAACGGGTCCCTATCAGCCGCTGCTTGGTCAGGGGTTGCTCCGTTGATTGCTTGGACTCCGCGCCACCAGGAAGGATCTCGCTCAATCTCGCAATTTCCCGGATGTGCTCTGAGGTAAAGATGATCTTTCCCTTGCCCCAGCAGGCGTGAGGGAACTTTCCGCTGGTCGCGCCGTCACGCAGCCAAGACTCAGTGCAGCGCATCAACGCTGCTGCTTCGGCAGGCTCAAAAAATTCGATATCCACAGCGTCTCCCAGGAATAGGTGCACGTTTCCCAGTTCATGCACCCGGCAGGACTCGCCAACATGACCGAGATCCGTAGTCGCCGGCGCCGACTCCCTTAAGGCTCGCTACAGCCGCTGGAAAGCCGTCACGGACCGCTCAGTGGCGTCGGCACCCACCTGCAATGCCTCAGGCATCAAGTGCCCGTAAACCTGCTCCGTGGTCTTCGTGGAAGCGTGCCCGAGCCGGCGCGAGATAGTGAACAGGGGGACGCCGTCCTGGATCAGCCAGGACGCGTGCGTGTGGCGCAGGTCGTGGATTCGCGGGCTTTTGGTCAAGCCGATTGCCTGGGCCGTGCGAACGGCAGGCACCCAGTAGTCAGCCCAGTAGAGCTTGTGGACGATCCGGCCGCCCGTGGGCGTCGTGAACACCAGTTCCTTTCCTGGCCTGCTTGCCACGAGCGGGATCAACAGCTCCACCAACGCCGGGTTCAGGCCTATGGTCCTCTTGCCAGCTCCGGTCTTGGTCGCGCCAACATAGAACTGATTTTGACCATCCCGCTTCCAAGCCTTGTTGATCCGGGCAGTAGGTGGTTTGGAAAGCAGGTCTACATCCGCCACGGTCAAGGCTGTCGCTTCTCCAAAGCGCGTACCGGTCATGACCAAGAAGTCCGTGAAGGCCCTGTACCTCTCCCCCATCCCCTCCATGATGAGTCTGTACTCGGCATGAGTCAGGAACATGGCCTCATCTTCAGCCTTCTCAATGTTCGGCAACTGCACCCCGCGGCAGGGATTGCGGCCGATGTAGCCGAGCATCTCGGCGGTGTTCATCGCAGCCGATATCAGACCATGGATGTTGTGGATTGTCTTGGGTGCCTTGCCCTTAGCCATCATGGACTTCACCCAGTGCGCGATGACGCGGTAGTCGAGCTTGTCCACGGGAACATGACCGATGACTGGCCGGATGTGGAGGTCCAGCATGGTCTGGTACGTCTTGACCGTTCCGCTCGATGGGCGGACTAGCAGGTCGATGTGTTCCTGGATGACTTCCGCCACAGTGGGCGGACGTTTCTCATTCGTCAGGATGGCGTGCTGAGCGATCTCAAAGGACTGGCCGTTGGCGTCCAACAGCCGCTTAAGGGTTTCCGCCTCGGTAAGAGTGGCTACGGTAAGGCCTTGGGCGGTCTTGGACTTCTTGTCCCGCCAGCGAACCATGTAGGACTTCGAACCGTCCTTTTTGGTGCGAGTACTGATGCTGGCCACACACAAAACGGTACGCTCGTGTACACACTTCGGCGGATTTTGTACACGCACATTCCTTCAACAGGCCCTTGACCTGCGGAAACGCTGTGCCCGAGGTGGGACTCGAACCCACACACCTTTCGATACCGCATTTTGAGTGCGGCGCGTCTGCCAATTCCGCCACTCGGGCGCGGAATACATGGAGTGAAACGCTACGCCCACAGCTGACTGTGAGCAACGCGATCGCTTCACGTACGCGGAATTACTCTACATGCAGATAGGCTGAATTCCAGAATCGCGCCGCCGTCGCCGCAAACAAACCCTGCAAGCCAAGTACAGCCGCGGTGGCACCTAAGATAGTGATGTCCCGCCGTACCTTTTCAAGGAGATCCCGTGACTGAACAGACGGAGTCCAAGCCCACGTCCCAGCCGGCGCGCCGCGTCATTGTGGCGGAGGATGAAACCCTCATCCGCCTCGACATCATCGAGATCCTGCGCGGCGAAGGCTATGACGTTGTGGGCGAGGCGGATAACGGCGAGAAGGCCGTCCAGCTCGCCGAGGAACTGAAGCCGGACCTGGTCCTCATGGACGTCAAGATGCCCGTCATGGACGGCATTTCGGCGGCCGAGAAGATCGTCAAGGCACGCATCGCCCCCGTGGTGCTGCTGACCGCCTTCAGCCAGAAGGAACTGGTGGAGCGTGCCCGCGACGCCGGCGCCATGGCCTACGTGGTGAAGCCGTTCACGCCCGCGGACCTCATCCCGGCCCTGGAGATCGCGCTTTCCCGGCACGAGGAAATCAAGGCCCTCGAGAGCGAGGTTTCCGACCTCCAGGAGCAGTTCGCCACCCGTAAGCTCGTGGAGCGCGCCAAGAGCCTGCTGACCACCAAGATGGGCCTGACCGAGCCGGAGGCCTTCCGCTGGATCCAGAAGACCTCCATGGACCGCCGCCTCAGCATGCGCGAGGTCGCCGAAACCATCATCAACCAGGTCAACTAGCGCTCCGGCCGGGGCCCAGAGAATTACGACGGCGGCCCGGCCCCCACGCGTAAAGTCCCCTAACGCGCACAGCACCAAAGCAAAGGACCCCTGCCAACCGGCAGGGGTCCTTTGCTTTATCCGAAGACCAGGCTAGGCCTTCTTCTTCTTTTCCGGCCAGGGGCCGAGCTTTTCCTTGTTGCTGCTGACTTCACCGGCGCGGGTGGAGTCGGCCAGGTCGCCTACCTTGTGCACCTTCAGCGAGTTGGTGGAACCGGCCTTTCCGGGAGGCGAACCGGCGGCGATGACTACCAGGTCACCATCTTCCACCAGGCCCATTTCCTCAAGGCTGCGGTCCACCTGGGCGGTCATGGCGTCTGTGTGGTCCACCATCTGCACCAGTACCGGCTGGATGCCCCAGGTGAGCGCCATCTGGTTCCAGACCTGCTCCACCGGGGTGAACGCGAAGACCGGCTTGATGGGCCGCAGGCGGGACAGGCGGCGGGCGGAGTCGCCGGACTGGGTGAACGCACAGATGTACTTGGCGTCCAGCTGGTCGGCGATTTCGACGGCGGCACGGGTGATGGCGCCGCCACGGGTCTTGGGCTTGGTCCCCAGCGGGGGGACGCGCTCCAGGCCGTGGACCTCGGTGGATTCGATGATCCGGGCCATGACCTTGACCGTTTCGATCGGGTACTTGCCCACACTGGTCTCGCCGGAGAGCATGACGGCGTCGGCACCGTCGAGGACGGCGTTGGCGCAGTCGGAGGCCTCTGCACGGGTGGGGCGCGGGTTGTCGATCATGGACTCGAGCACCTGGGTGGCCACGATGACCGGCTTCGCCCAGCGCCGGGCGAGCTCGATGGCGCGCTTCTGCACGATCGGCACTTCCTCCAGGGGAAGCTCCACACCGAGGTCGCCGCGGGCCACCATGATCGCGTCGAACGCGTCGATGATCTCCGGCAGCTGCTCGACAGCCTGCGGCTTCTCGATCTTGGCGATGACCGGCACGCGGCGGCCTTCTTCATCCATGATCTCGTGCACGCGGGTGATGTCGGACGCATCCCGGACGAAGGACAGGGCCACCAGGTCCACGCCCCGGCGCATTGCCCAGCGGAGGTCGTCCTCATCTTTTTCGCTCAGCGCGGGAACGTTGACTGCCACGCCGGGCAGGTTGATTCCCTTGTTGTTGGACACCATGCCGCCGACGGTCACCTCGGCAACCACCTTGACGTCGTCGACCTCGATGGCGCGAAGGGCCACCTTGCCGTCGTCGATCAGCAGAGCGTCCCCCACCTTGACGTCCTCGGTGAGGCTCTTCAGGGTGGTGGAGCAGATCTCCTGGGTGCCGGGGACGTCCTCGGTGGTGATGGTGAAGATGTCACCAACCGCGAGTGCGTGCGGGCCATCCACGAAACGGCCCAGGCGGATCTTGGGGCCCTGCAGGTCGGCCATGATGGCCACGGCCTTGCCCAGGTCCGCTGCAGCCTTGCGGACGTTTTCGTAGGTGTTGTCGTGCACGGTGTAATCGCCGTGGCTCATGTTCATGCGGGCGACGTCAACGCCGGCCTCCAGCACAGCCAGGGTGTTCTCGTAGCTGGCAATTGCCGGGCCAAACGTAGCCACAATTTTTGCGCGTCTCATATACCTACCCTATTGGTCTCTTGCATTGGTTAAGTTGTCGGCGAGGTGAACCCTCGATGCACCCCTAGAGGACGGCGATGGCGCGGTCCGTCGGCGCGACGGGAGCGGGAAGGATGGTGCTTCCCATCAGGTACTTGTCCACGGCTGCTGCGGCGGCGCGGCCCTCGGCGATGGCCCACACGATCAGGGACTGCCCGCGGCCGGCGTCACCGGCAACGAAGACACCGTCGGTGTTGGTCATGTAGTAGCCGTCGCGGGCCACGTTGCCGCGGCCGTCGAAGTCGGCGTGCACCTGTTCGGTGAGGCCGGCCGGTTCGGCTCCGGTGAACCCCAGGGACAGGAACACCAGGTCTGCGGGGATGATCCGCTCGGTGCCCGCCTTGGGGAGTCGCTTGCCGTCGACGAATTCGGTTTCGGCCACCTTGACGCCGGTGAGCTTGCCGTTTTCGCCAACGAATTCCACGGTGGACGCGAGGTAGGTGCGTTCGCCGCCTTCCTCGTGGGCGCTGGCCACTTCGAAGAGGTTGGGGAACGTGGGCCACGGCTGGTGGCTGGCACGTTCGGCCGGCGGCTGCTTGCCGATCGCCAAGGTGGTGACGGACGCTGCGCCGTGCCGGTGGGCGGTGCCGAGGCAGTCGGCCCCGGTGTCACCGCCACCGAGGATGACCACGTGCTTGCCGTTGGCGTGGATCTGGTTTTCGATGGCTTCCCCGGCCACCACGCGGTTGGCGGGTACCAGGTAGTCCATGGCGAAGTGCACGCCTTCCAGGTCCCGGCCCGGGATGGGCAGGTCCCGCGGGACGGTGGCGCCGGTGCACACCACGACGGCGTCGTAGCGCCTGCGCAGCTGCTCCCACGTCACGTCGGTCCCCACGGCCACGCCGGTCCGGAAGCGGGTGCCTTCGGCCTTCATCTGCTCGACGCGGCGGTCCACCTGCTCTTTTTCCATCTTGAAGTCGGGGATGCCGTAGCGCAGCAGGCCGCCGATCTTGTCGTCCCGTTCGTAGACAGCGACGGTGTGGCCCACGCGGGTCAGCTGCTGGGCGACGGCCAGGCCCGCCGGCCCGGAACCCACCACGGCGACGGTCTTGCCGGTCAGGCGCGTCGGCGGCAGCGGGTTGACCCAGCCGTTCTCGAACGCCTCGTCGATGATGGAAACTTCGACCTGCTTGATGGTGACGGCGGGCTGGTTGATCCCCAGCACGCAGGAGGCTTCGCAGGGGGCGGGGCACAGCCGGCCGGTGAACTCGGGGAAGTTGTTGGTGGCGTGCAGCCGCTCAATCGCTTCCTCGCCCTTGTCCCGCCACATGAGGTCGTTCCACTCCGGAATGAGGTTCCCCAGGGGGCAGCCCTGGTGGCAGAACGGAACGCCGCAGTCCATGCAGCGGCCGGCCTGCGCCTTCAGGACGCCTTTCTCCTGCGCTTCGTAGACTTCCTTCCAGTCCATGATGCGCACGGGAACGGGACGGCGCGGCTGGGTTTCACGCTGGCGTACTTTCAGAAATCCGCGTGGATCAGCCACCGGTCACCTCCAGGATTCGAGACCATACTTCTTCGCCGTCGGGGTCAAGGCCCTCTTCGATGGCGTCAAGACGGGTTTGCAGCACGGCCGCGTAGTCGCGCGGCAGCACCTTGGTAATGCGGGCAGCGGTGTCGTCAAAGTTTTCGAGGAGCCGCGCCGCCAGCTGGGATTCGGTTTCTTCGATGTGCTTCACCAGCAGTCCATGGACAATGTCGCGGTCCTCGGCGTCGAGCTCGCGCAGCTGCAGCTCGCCGGACTCGAGGGCCTGCTTGTTGACGCGGGTGGTCCGCAGGTCCAGCACGTAGGCTGTGCCGCCGGACATGCCGGCGCCGAAGTTGCGCCCGGTGCGTCCCAGGATCAGCGTCTGGCCGCCGGTCATGTACTCGCAGCCGTGGTCCCCGATGCCTTCGACGACTGCCGTGGCACCGGAGTTGCGGACCAGGAAGCGTTCGCCCACCTGGCCGCGCAGGAACATCTCGCCGCTGGTGGCGCCGTAGCCGATGACGTTGCCGGCGATGACGTTGGTCTCTGCCTTGAAGACGTTGGTACGGTCCGGCCGGACGATGATCCGGCCACCGGACAGCCCCTTGCCCACGTAGTCGTTCGAGTCGCCGAACAGCCGCAGGGTGATGCCCGCCGGCAGGAAGGCGCCGAGCGACTGGCCGGCAGTGCCGTTCAGCGTGATGTCGATCGTGTCCGTGGCCAGCACGTCGGTGCCGTAGGTCTTGGTGACGACGTGGCCCAGCATGGTGCCCACGGAACGGTCGGTATTGATGACGTCCACGTTGATCTTCACGGGGCTGCGGTCCGTTAGCGCCTCGGTGGCCATGGTGATCAGCCGCTGGTCGAAGTGCTTGTCCAGCTCGTGGTTCTGGCCGGTCATGTTCCGCAGCGGCGCGTCGTCGTCGAACTCCAGGCCGTGCAGGATCGGGTCCAGGTCCAGGCCGTCGGCCTTCCAGTGGTTGACCGCGTCGCGGGCATCCAGGACTTCCGCGTGGCCGATGGCCTCTTCGAGGCTTCGGAAGCCAAGCTCGGCAAGGATTTCACGGACTTCCTCAGCCAGGAACTCGAAGAAGTTGACCACGAATTCCGGCTTGCCGCTGAAGCGGGCACGAAGCTCCGGGTTCTGGGTGGCAACGCCCACCGGGCAGGTGTCCAGGTGGCAGACGCGCATCATGATGCAGCCTTCCACCACGAGCGGGGCGGTGGCGAAGCCGAATTCCTCGCCGCCCAGCAGGGCGGCAATGACGACGTCGCGGCCGGTCTTGAGCTGGCCGTCGACCTGGACCACCACGCGGTCGCGCAGGCCGTTGAGCATCAGCGTCTGCTGGGTCTCGGCCAGGCCAAGCTCCCAGGGGACACCGGCGTGCTTGAGCGAGTTCAGCGGCGAGGCCCCGGTTCCGCCGTCGTGCCCGGATACCAGGACGACGTCGGCCTTGGCCTTGGTCACGCCGGACGCCACGGTGCCGATCCCCACTTCGGAGACGAGCTTCACGTGCACCCGTGCGGACGGGTTGGCGCGCTTGGCATCGTAGATCAGCTGCGCGAGGTCCTCGATCGAGTAGATGTCGTGGTGCGGGGGCGGGGAGATGAGTCCGACGCCGGGGGTCGAGTGGCGGGTCCGGGCCACCCACGGGTAGACCTTCTGCGCCATCAACTGGCCGCCTTCGCCGGGCTTGGCGCCCTGGGCCATCTTGATCTGGATGTCGTCGGCGTTGGTCAGGTAGAGGCTGGTGACGCCGAAACGGCCGGAGGCGATCTGCTTGACCGCGGAGCGGCGCTTGGGGTCCAGCAGGCGGTCCACGTCCTCGCCGCCTTCACCGGTGTTGGACTTGCCGCCCAGCTGGTTCATGGCGATGGCCAGCGTCTCGTGGGCTTCCTGGGAGATGGAGCCGTAGCTCATGGCTCCGGTGGAGAACCGCTTGACGATGCTGGAGACCGGTTCCACTTCTTCGAGCGGAACGGAGGGGCGCTCGTTCTTGAACTTGAGCAGCCCGCGCAGGGTCATCAGGTTGGTGGACTGGTCGTCCACGCCCTTGGTGTAGGCCTTGAAGATGTCGTACCGGCGCTCACGCGTGGCGTGCTGCAGCCGGAAGACGGTCTCCGGGTTGAACAGGTGCGGTTCGCCGTCGCGGCGCCACTGGTACTCGCCACCGCCCAGCAGGGGCCGGTGCGGCTGTTCGATGCCGCCTTCCGGGTATGCCATCTGGTGGCGTGCGGAAACTTCGGCAGCGATAACGTCCAGGCCAACGCCGCCGAGCTGGGAGTGCGTGCCGGCGAAGAATTCGTCCACCAGTTCCTGGCCCAGGCCCAGTGCCTCGAACGTCTGGGCGCCGGTGTAGGACGCAACAGTGGAGATGCCCATCTTGGACATGATCTTCAGGACGCCCTTGCCGAGGCCCTTGATCAGGTTGTAAACGCCGTCCTGCGGGGTAACCCCGGTGACGTCGCCTGCGGCAATGAGCTGTTCCACGGATTCCATGGCCAGGTAGGGGTTGACGGCGGACGCGCCGTAGCCGATCAGGACGGCCACGTGGTGCGTCTCGCGGACGTCGCCGGCCTCCACCACCAGGGCGGTCTTGGTGCGGTTGGCGCTGCGCAGCAGGTGGTGGTGCACGGCGCTGACCAGCAGCAGGGACGGGATCGGGGCCCACTGGGCGTTCGAGTCACGGTCGGAGAGCACGATGTACTGGACTCCGCGGTTGATGGCGCCGGAAACCTGCTCGCAGATCTCGGTCAGCCGGGCGCGCAGTGCGTTCTCGCCACCCTCCGGGCGGTACAGGCCGCGGACCTTCATGGCCACGCGGTTGCCGTCGGCGTCCTCGATGTTGGCGATCTTGGCGAGCTGGTCGTTGTTGATCACCGGGAACGGCAGCTGGACCTGCGGCTGGCGCACCTGCTTGGTGTCCAGCAGGTTGCCGTTGGGGCCGATGGCGCACGTCAGGGAGGTGACCAGTTCCTCGCGGATGGCGTCCAGCGGCGGGTTGGTCACCTGCGCGAAGGACTGCACGAAGTAGTCGAAGAGCAGGCGGGGGCGCTTGGACAGGACCGCAACGGGGGTGTCGGAGCCCATGGCGCCGAGGGGTTCGGCGCCGGTGCGGGCCATCGGGCCGAGCAGGATCTTCAGTTCCTCGGTGGTGTACCCGAAGGTGCGCTGGCGGATGTTCACGGACGCGGCCGTGTGCACCACGTGCTCGCGCTCTGGCAGGTCGTTGAGGTCGATCAGGTTGTCCTTGACCCACTCGGCCCACGGGTTGGCCGCGGCGACTTCGGCCTTGACCTCTTCGTCGTCGATGATGCGGCCGGCCTCGGTGTCCACCAGGAACATCTTGCCCGGGGAGACGCGGCCCTTCTTGACCACCTTGGAGGGCTCGACGTCGATCACGCCCACCTCGGAGGCGAAGACGATCAGGCCGTCTTCGGTGATCCAGAACCGGCCGGGGCGCAGGCCGTTGCGGTCAAGGGTGGCACCCACCAGGTTGCCGTCGGTGAAGGAGACGGCGGCAGGGCCGTCCCATGGTTCCATCAGCAGTGAGTGGTACTCGTAGAACGCGCGCCGTGCCGGATCCATGGTGGCGTGGTTTTCCCATGCCTCGGGGATCATCATCATGATCGAGTGCGTGATGGGGCGGCCGGAGAGCCAGAGCAGCTCGGCGACCTCGTCGAAGGACGCGGAGTCTGATGCTCCCGGGGTGCAGATGGGGTACAGCTCTTCGGGAGAGTCGCCCAGCAGCGGGTTGGCCAACTGTGACTGGCGGGCACGCATCCAGTTCCGGTTGCCCTTGACGGTGTTGATCTCACCGTTGTGGGCGATGGTCCGGAACGGCTGCGCCAGGGGCCAGGACGGAAAGGTGTTGGTGGAGAAGCGTGAGTGGACGATTGCCAGCTTGGTCTTGAACCGCTTGTCCGAGAGGTCCGGGTAGAACGGCTCCAGCTGCGCGGTGGTCAGCATGCCCTTGTAGACGATGGTCCGGGAGGACAGCGAGGGGAAGTAGACGCCGAACTTGTTCTGGGCGCGCTTGCGGATCCGCCAGGCGCGGGAGTCCAGTTCGTTGCGGTCCAGTTCCTCACCATTGGCCGAGGCCAGGAAGGGCTGGGAGAAGTAGGGCATGCAGGCGCGGGCCATGGCGCCCACGAGGTCGGCGACAACAGGTACCTCACGCCAGCCGAGGACCTTCAGGCCTTCGTCGGCGGCGAGGCCCTCGATGCCGGCCTTGGCTGCGTTGGCCTCACGCTGCTCGGCAGGCAGGAATGCCGTGCCCGCCACGTACTGGCCGGGGGCAGGCAACTCGAACTCGGTCACCGCCCGGAAGAACTCGTCGGGGATCTGCATGAGCAGGCCCGCGCCGTCGCCCGTGCCCTCGTCGGCACCCACGGCACCGCGGTGTTCAAGGTTGCGCAGGGCCGTCAGGGCGGCATCGACGATGTCATATCCGGGCTCGCCGCGCAGGGTCGCGATGATGGCGAGGCCGCACGCGTCCTTTTCCTGCTCCGGGTTGTAGAGCCCGGCAGCTTCCGGCATGGCGGCGAAGCGCTTGAACGGCGACAGTGCAGTCTCAGGCTGGTCCGGTTCGGACCAGCTGGGAGTGTTAAGAGTTTGGGTCATGGGAGACGTCCTTCCTCCTGATCGTGCGTATGGAAGGGACACCGTTGGCCCCACTCGTCGGCGCCGTTGCAAGGGCACAACAAAGTGTTGATTACTGGAAATTGTAGGTCAGCGCAGCCTGCTGAACTAACGGTTACGCAGGCACCTGCCCGGGGCTTCATCCGTCAGCATCTCTTTGCTGCCAGGAGTGGCCCCATGCCACGACATTGTGGTTTCGGGCCCTTCGAGCGGTGGCTCTGCTGCCCTGCCTGGCCGGCTTCCTATTTACCGGCGCCGGCCTCCGATGCGGGTCCTGTGGCTGTGCTGCCGGATGTTCCGGAAGCCGTGGCATCCGTGCCAGGCTTGGAGCCTGCCGGAGCCGCCGCGGGTTCTTCCGTGGAATCGGAAGCATGCCGGGAACCGCTTTGGTTATCAGGGAGATTACCACGCGAATCACTATCTGAGACAACAGTGTCCGGATCACGGACTTCCTGCGCGTCCTCGGCGGCTGCCCCGGGCACGGCTGCTTCGGCGGCGGCTGCTTCGGCCGGTTCACGGCCGGGCAGGTAAACGGTGTCCGGCTCCGGCCGGCCCTTGAGTCCCAGCAGGAGGAAAGCAAGCAGGGCGGCCAGGAACACGAAGATGCTGGTCCACACGTTGAGCCTGGTGGTGATGCCGAGGATGTTGATCTGTTCGGCGTCGTCGATGCGCAGCAGTTCGATCCAGACACGGCCCAGGGTGTAGTACATGGCGTAGAGCCAGAAGAGCCTGCTCCGGCGGAAGTGGAAGCGCCGGTCCAGGGCGAGCAGGATGAGTACCCCTGCCACATTCCAGAGCGATTCGTAGAGGAAGGTCGGGTGGAACAGGGTATCCGCCGGCAGGCCGGCCGGGAAGTTCGGGTTGTTGGCGTCGATCTGCAGCCCCCACGGCAGCGTGGTGGGGCCGCCGAACAGTTCCTGGTTGAAGTAGTTGCCCCAGCGTCCCAGGGCCTGGGCCAGGAGCAGGCCGGGTGCGGCGGCGTCGACGAAGGCGCTGAGCTTTACCCCGCTGCGGCGGCAACCGATCCAGGCACCGACGGCTCCCAGGACGACGGCGCCCCAGATTCCGAGGCCGCCGCGCTGGATCTGCGGAATCAGCGAGAGGTCGCCGGTGCCATCGAAGCCGGGGCCGAAGTAGGCATCGGGGGACGACACCACGTGGTACAGGCGCCCGCCAATGATGCCGAAGGGAATGGCCCAGATGACGATGTCCCAGACGCTGCCCTCGGGGGCCCCGCGCTTGGCCCAGCGGACCGAGGTCAGCCACAGGCCAACCACGATGCCGGCCAGGATGCACAGCGCGTAGGCGTGGATCCGCAGGCTGCCCCACGGCAGGGGGATGTCGAACCCGGACCAGCTGGGGCTGGGGATGCTGCCCGGTACCAGTGCGGGAGCCAGGGCGGCTGCCTGGATCAGTGCCTGCATGGGTTATGCCCCGTCCGTGGTGTGGCCGGCTTCCGGCGCCAGGCCGGTGCTGAGGTCCTTGGTGAGGGCCGCGACGGCGTCCACTCCCCCGTCGCGGAGGGCCGCAACCAGGGCGGTGCCCACAATGACGCCTTCAGCGTAGGCGGCGATCTCGCGGACCTGGTCCGCGGTGGAAACTCCGAGGCCTACGCAGACGCGTTCCGCTCCGGCGTCGTGCGCGGCGGCAACCACGTCTTTGGCGGCGGTGCTGACGGACGTGCGGGCACCGGTGACGCCCATGATGGAAACGGCGTAGACGAACCCGCGGCTTGCATCCACGGTCCGCTGCATGCGCTCGGCGGTGGAGGACGGGGCAACCAGGAACACCCGGTCGAGGCCGTACTTGTCCGACGCTGCCATCCACTCGGCGGCCTCGTCCGGGATCAGGTCCGGCGTGATGAGCCCGGCTCCCCCGGCCTCGGCAAGGCGGCGGGAGAATTCGTCCACGCCCATGCGGACCACGGGGTTCCAGTAGGTCATGACCAGGACGGCGGCGTCGGTCTTGCTGGTGATGCCGGCGACGACGTCGAAGACCTGCTTGACATGGAAGCCCTTGGCCAGTGCCTCGGTGGTGGCAGCCTGGATGACCTGGCCGTCCATGACGGGGTCGGAATAGGGGATGCCGACCTCGATCAGGTCCGCACCGTTCTCCGCCAGGGCGATGCCGGCGGCGATGGTGTCCTCGACGCTGGGGTAGCCGGCGGGGAGGTACCCGATCAGTGCCGAGCGGCCCTGGGCGCGGGCGCGGTCAATGGCGGCTGCCGACTTGCTGGTCATCTCTGCACTGTTCACAGCTGCTCCCCCTCTTTGCCGATTTCCGATTCGGCGGAATCCTTGTCAAGCAGGTCAAACCATTCGGCGGCGGTGGCCACGTCTTTGTCGCCGCGGCCGGAGAGGTTCACGATGATGATCTTCTCCGCCGCGTTGGCGGGGTCTTCGGCGGCGAGCCGCTGGCCCACTTTGATGGCACCGGCCAGCGCGTGCGCGGACTCGATGGCGGGAATGATGCCCTCGGTGCGGCACAAAAGGCGGAAGGCTTCCATCGCTTCGGTGTCGGTGATGGGTTCATAGCTGACCCGTCCGATGTCCGAGAGGTAGGAGTGTTCCGGGCCGACCCCTGGGTAGTCCAGGCCGGCGGAGATGGAGTGTGATTCGATGGTCTGCCCGTCGTCGTCCTGCATCAGGTAGGAGCGGGCGCCATGCAGGACGCCGGGCTTGCCCAGCGAAATGGTGGCCGCGTGCCGGCCGGTCTCCACGCCGTCGCCGCCGGCCTCGAAGCCGTAGATCTTCACGGACGGGTCATCCAGGAAGCCGTGGAAGATGCCGATGGCGTTGGAGCCGCCGCCGATGCAGGCGCAGACGGCGTCGGGGAGCCGGCCCTCCTGCTCCAGGATCTGGGCACGGGCTTCCTCCCCGATGACCTCGTGGAAGTAGCGGACCATGGCGGGGAACGGGTGGGCTCCGGCCGCTGTCCCGAGCAGGTAGTGGGTGTTGGCGACGTTGGCCACCCAGTCCCGGAGGGCGTCGTTGATGGCGTCCTTGAGGGTCTGTGATCCGCTGGTGACCGGGATGACCTTGGCACCCAGGAGCTCCATCCGGGCAACGTTCAGCGCCTGCCGGCGGCAGTCCTCGGCGCCCATGTACACCACGCACTCCAGCCCAAGCAGGGCAGCGGCGGTGGCGCTGGCCACGCCGTGCTGGCCGGCGCCGGTTTCGGCGATGATCCGGGTTTTGCCCATCCGCTTGGCGAGCAGCGCCTGGCCCAGGACGTTGTTGATCTTGTGCGAACCCGTGTGGTTGAGGTCCTCCCTCTTGAGGAACACCCGCACTCCCCCGGCATGCTGGGAGAACCGCTTGGCTTCGGTCAGCAGCGACGGCCGGCCGGAGTAGTTCTTGTTCAGGTCGGCAATCTGGGCCCGGAAGTCGGGGTCGTCCTTGGCCTTGTTGAAGGTTTCCTCAAGTTCGTCCAGGGCGGCGATCAGGGACTCGGGCATCCACCTGCCACCGTAGCCGCCAAAGTACGGCCCCGGCGCGTGGCGGAGGGATCCGCCCTGCAGGAATGCTTCCGCGGTGTTGTTCTCAGCGTGCCCTGAGGGTGCGTCGGCCATCAGTCCCGTCCTGTTCCAAGTTGATCGGTCAAAAGTGTGCTGTTCCAGCCTGGGCCGGATCGGTGGTTGCAGGCACTGCGGGGCCGGCACGGGCCGGCACCGCAATGCAGGGTGCGCCGGGGTGCCGTCAGCGCGCGGCGATCGCGGCGGCACCCGCGGCAGCGAATTCGGCGATTCGTTCCCGGGGAGTCGCATGGCTCACCAGGGCCTCGCCCACCAGTATGGCGTTGGCGCCGTTTGCGGCGTAATGCGTGACGTCCTCGGCGTCGCGGACGCCCGATTCGGCGACCACCACTGCGTCGCCCGGGATCAGGCCCGCCAAGGAGGCGAAGACTGAACGGTCGACGTCGAGCGTCTTCAGATTGCGCACGTTGACGCCGATGATCCGGGCGTTCGCCGCCACGGCGCGCTCGATTTCCTCTTCGGTGTGGGTCTCCACGAGCACGTTCATGCCCAGTTCGGCGCTGAGGGCGCTGAACTCGGTGAGTTGGGCGTCGGAGAGTGCGGCAACGATCAGCAGGATGAGGTCGGCGCCGTGGGCACGGGCCTCCCAGACCTGGTACTCGTCAAGCGTGAAGTCCTTGCGGAGCAGCGGGACGTCGACGGCGGCGCGCACGGCGTCAAGGTCGGCGAGGGATCCGTTGAAGCGGCGCTGTTCGGTGAGGACACTGATGACGGACGCGCCACCGTCGGCGTACTGCCTGGCCAGCGACGCCGGATCCCCGATGCTGGCCAGGTCGCCCTTGGAGGGGCTGCGGCGCTTGATTTCCGCGATGACTTTCAGCTGTTCCCGGGTTGCGGAGGTGCCGCCGAGGGCCGCCCATGCGTCGCGTGCGGGCGCGGCGGCCTGGGCCCGGTCCTTCAGCTCAGCCAGCGAAACGAGACGCTTCCTGGCCTCCATGTCCTCCCGGACACCGGCGTTGATGTCGTCGAGAACAGTTGCCATCAGTGGCCGGAGTTCTTCAGCTTGCTGCCTTCGACGCCGTAGCCTGCCTTGCGCATGACGTAACCGAGGATCAGCCCGATCACCATGACCACGGCTCCGCCGATGAAGATGGGGGTGCTGGCGATGACGAACGCGATGGCTGCGATGAGTGCGCCGACGAGCATGACGATGACGCAGGTCCAGGCGGCCGGGCTGTTGCCGTGGCCAAGTTCCTGGCTGTGGTCAATGACGCCGGGGGCCACCGTGCGGGTGCCGGACGTGGAAGCGGACGCAGGTGCTTTGCTCATGGAAATCTCCTCAGGATGGATACTGCTTACATTCTGCCATTTTTTGGTTGCCGCCCGCGTACCGTCAGGCGTCCCGCCGGTTCCGGCGCCGGCGGCGGCGCCGCTCAGGTGGGGTCGTCGCCGCGCGACAGCCGGTCCCAGCTGTCGATCTCGTCCACGGGTCCGGCCGGAGCCGCCTGCCCGGCTGCGACGGGCGCGTCATATTTGGTGCGCGCCTTCCAGTGCCGGGATGCGGGAATGATCAGCAGGGCGCCCAGGGCCAGCAGGCAGCCGGCGACGACGGCCACTGCCGGGAAAGCAGTGAGTTCAACGTGCGCCTGGCTGCCGGAGACGCCGGTAGCGGTGGCAATCGTTCCCTGCGCCGCTGCCAGCGGGTCCGCAAGGACGGTGGCGGCGGCAGTCACGATGCCGGCCGAGGCAAGGACGATGATGGCGGTGATGACCCACCGGGCGATCCTGCCGGCAATGGACGCTGCCAGCCCGCCGGCCAAGGCCACCAGGGCCAGGGCCGTGACGGTGGTGGCCGCCTTGCTCCCCTGCACGGGCAGGACGCTTTGCGCGGCGCCTGCCTGGTTGGGGTCCAAGGTGGCGGTCATCCACGTCTGGGTGGTGGTGCCGAACGCGGCCAGGGCCAGGAGGGTGATCAGCAGGACCAGCGTGGACTTGCGCGCCCACGCGGGTGTGGTCCGGCCTGCCTTGGCTTTGCCGGCTTTGCCTGCTGTTCCCGCGCTGCCGGCAGCCACTCCGGAGTCAGCCATCAGGACTCCGTCCGGCCGGGAAGGGATTCCGCGGAGATGTTGTGCAGGGAACCGGCAGTGTGGACCGCGCGCAGCGGGGCGGCGGCCTTGTTGACGGTTTCGAGGGCCTCCGTGGGGTTCACGGAGTCGGCCACGATGCCGCCGCCGGCCTGGACGTAGGCCCGGCCTTCGCGGATCAGCGCGGACCTGATGGCGATGGCCATGTCCATGTCGCCGGCGAAATCGAGGTAGCCCACCACGCCGCCGTAGATGCCGCGGCGGTGCGGTTCGAGTTCGTCCAGCAGGCGCAGCGCCCGGGGCTTGGGCGCGCCGGAGAGGGTGCCGGCCGGGAACGTCGCTTTCAGGACGTCGTAGGCCTTGGCCTGCGGTGCCAGCCTGCCCACCACGGTGGACACCAGGTGCATGATGTGGCTGAAGCGCTCCACCTCCATGAACTGTGTGACGTCCACGGTGCCGGCCACGCAGACCTTGGAGAGGTCGTTGCGGGAGAGGTCCACCAGCATCAGGTGTTCGGCACGTTCCTTCTGGTCGGCGAGCAGTTCCTCGGCGAGGGCCTTGTCCGCTTCCACTGTCTTCCCGCGGGGACGGGATCCGGCGATCGGGTGGGTGATGACTTCCTCGCCGGTGACCGTGACCAGGGCTTCGGGCGAGGATCCGACGATGGAGTATTCGCGGCCCTCGGCGTCGGCCAGGCTGAAGATGTACATGTAGGGGCTGGGATTGGTGTTGCGCAGGACCCGGTAGACGTCCAGGGCGGACGCGTGGCATTCCATCTCGAACCGTCGCGAAATCACCACTTGGAAGACCTCGCCGTCCACGATGGCTTCCTTGCCGCGGTCCAAGGCGGCCAGGTACTCGGCCTCATCCCAGCGTTCCTGGACGCTGGACGCAAAATCCAGTGCCGCCGGTTCCAGAACGGAGACCGGCTGCGGGACGGGGGCGCTGATCTTGGCCAGGAGTTCCTTTACCCGCGCGACGGCGTCGTGCCAGGCCTCGTCCACGCGCTCGGAGCTGTTGTCGAAGTTGATGGCGTTGGCAATGAGCAGGACCGTGCCGTCAACGTTGTCGTGCACGGCCATGTCGGTGACCAGGTTCAGGGCCATCTCCGGCAGCTGCAGGTCGTCCTCGGGCGGGCTGACCAGCCGCTCCCAGTGCCGGACGGTTTCCCAGCCCAGGAACCCCACCAGGCCGGAAGTGAAGGGCGGGAGCCCCTCGAAGCGGTCGGTGCGCAGCGCGTCGATGGTGTCGCGTACGGCGTCGACGGGGCTGCCGCTGACGGGGACGCCGGCGGGCGGCTCGCCCAGCCAGTGGGCCTGTCCGTCCTTGGTGGTCAGGGTGGCGCGGGACCGGGCACCGATGAAGGAGTAGCGGGACCAGGCGCCGCCAACGGCCGCGGATTCCATCAGGAACGTTCCGGGCTGGCCCTGCGCCAGCTTGCGGTACAGGCCGATGGGTGTTTCGGCGTCGGCCAGTACCTTGAGCCTGACGGGGATGACCCGGCTGTGGCCGGCGAGTTCCCGGAATTCCTCAAGGCTTGGGCTGATGGTTCCAAGGTCCTGCATGGCTATGCTTGTCCGCCTGTTCTTCTGAAGGGCCGGCCGCGCCGGACACCTTGAGTGTGCTTGCTGGGTTGGCCGCGGCCGGCTGGGACGCCGTGGCCCGGCAGCCGGTCCGGCCTAGCGTGCGTGGCCTGTGACGACGGTGAGGTCCCTGCCGTCGAAGCAGGTGCGGGTGCCGGTGTGGCAGGCGGCACCGACCTGGTCGACGCGCACCAGGAGTGCATCGCCGTCGCAGTCCAGTGCAACCGACTTGACCCACTGGACGTGGCCGGAAGTGTCGCCCTTGCGCCAATACTCCTGGCGGGACCGCGAGTAGAACGTGACGCGTCCGGTGGTCATGGTCCGGCGCAGTGCCTCGTCATCCATCCAACCGAGCATCAGGACCTCGTTCGTGTCGAACTGCTGGACCACCGCTGCCACCAGGCCGGCGGCATCGCGCTTGAGCGCGGCTGCCACGTCCTCGGGAAGCGGTCCGGAGCCGGGTGTTGCCGGGTCGGATTCAGCGGACGACGACGGTACCTGGGATCCGTTGGATCCAGCGGTTGGGGCGGGGGTTGGCTGCTCAGACATCGGGTCAAGTCTAGTGCCTTTGGCGGCCGCCCTCCCGATGTGAACAACGGCACGCCACCGGGCGGTGGGATGCTGCCCAACTTCGCGGCTCTCGTGCTAGTTTCACAAGTGATGCATTTCGTCGAACCGTCCCGAGAAGTCCTGGCCGAGACCCTGCTTGCGGCCGGCCCTGATGCGCCCACGCTGTGCAAGGGCTGGCGCACCAGGGACCTTGCCGCGCACCTCTACCTGCGGGAGCGCAAGGCCGCCGTCGGGCTCGGTTTGATCATCAAGCGACTGGCCAAGGCCTCCGACCAGGCCACTGCCAAGCTTGCGGCCAAGCTGACCACCACCGAGGACTACGCCCGGCTGGTCAACACCTTCCGTGCCGGGCCGCCGGCCCTTTCGCCGATGAGCATCAAAGCCCTGGACGAAAGCGCCAACCTGATCGAGTACTTCGTGCACACCGAGGACGTCCGCCGGGCAGTGGACCGGTGGGCGCCGCGGGCCCTGGACGAGGCGTACTCTGATGCGCTCTGGGACGAACTGGTCAAGCGTGCCGCCATCCTGTACCGCGGCGTGGACCTCGGCATCGTGCTGGTCCGTCCGTCCGGTCCCCGCCACGTCGCCAAGCGGGCGCCTGTCTCCGTGGCCATCGTGGGCGAGCCGGGCGAACTGCTGATGCACGCCCACGGCCGCACGCGCCACGCCCTGGTCACCTTCGAAGGCCAGCCGGACGCCGTCGCCCTCCTGCAGTCAGCCGAAGTAGGCCTCTGACCGAAACTGGCTCGCAGTTGTTGCCGTTAAGAGCGTTCATAACGACAACAGCTGCGAGCCAGTCGGGTTAACGGACTTCGAAGCCGGCGTCCCGGATGGCGTCCTTGACCTGGGACATCATGTCGTCCGGGCCCCAGTGGAAAATTGACGCCGCCAGCACGGCATCCGCGCCGGCAGCAACCGCCGGCGGGAAGTGTGCGGGCTCCCCTGCGCCGCCGGAGGCGATGATCGGCACCCTGACGGCGGCCCGGACCAGCTTGATGAGTTCGAGGTCGAAGCCGTCCTTGGTGCCGTCGGCGTCGATGGAGTTGAGGAGGATCTCCCCCACGCCGCGGTCGGCGGCTTCCTTCGCCCACGCGATGGCGTCAATCCCGGTCCCGGTGCGGCCGCCGTGGGTGGTCACTTCGAATCCCGACGGCGTGGGCCGGGACCCCGGGCGGGTGCGGCGGGCGTCGACGGACAGAACGAGCACCTGGGATCCGAAGTGGCGGGTGATTTCGTCGATGACGTCCGGCCGCGCCACGGCAGCGGTGTTGATGGAGGCCTTGTCGGCGCCGTACCGGAGGAGTTTGTCCACCTCGGCGACGCCCCGGACGCCGCCGCCGACGGTGAGCGGGATGAAGACTTCCTCGGCGGTGCGGCGGACCACGTCGAAGGTGGTCTCGCGGTTTCCGGAGGAGGCCGTGACATCGAGGAAGGTCAGTTCGTCGGCGCCGGCATTGTCGTACCGGTGGGCCAGTTCCACGGGGTCACCGGCGTCGCGGAGGCCCTCGAAGTTGACGCCCTTGACGACGCGTCCGGCGTCGACATCGAGGCAGGGAATGACGCGTACTGCTACTGCCATGGGAACTCCTGGATATTCAGTGCTGCTGAGGGTCGCCGGTGGTCAGATGCGGCAGGCGTGGATGCTGCTGACCAGGATGGCGCGGGCGCCGAGGTCGTACAGTTCATCCATGATCCGGTTGGTTTCCTTCTTGGGAACCATGGACCGTACAGCGACCCAGTCCGAGTCCCGGAGCGGCGAGACCGTGGGCGATTCCAGGCCGGGGGTCAGGCCTGCGGCCTTTTCCACGAGTTCCTTGCGGATGTCGTAGTCCATCAGCACGTACTGGCGGGCCACCAAGACACCCTGGAGGCGCCGGATGAGCACCTCGATTTCCTTGGCGGTGCCGTTCGCCGCGCCGCCATTGCCGGTGCGCCGGATCAGGACGGCTTCGGACTTCAGGATGGGCTCGCCGAAAATTTCCATGCCGGCGGCCTTGAGGGTGTTCCCGGTCTCCACGACGTCGGCGATGGCATCCGCGACGCCAAGCCGGACGGAAGACTCAACGGCGCCGTCGAGCCTGACCACCTTGGCGTTGATGCCCCGTTCGGCGAGGTAGTTGCGCAGGAGTCCGTCGTAGCTGGTGGCCAGTCGCTTGCCTTCGAGCTCTGCGGCAGAGCTGAAGTCGCCCACCGGACCGGCAAAGCGGAAGGTGGAGGCGGCGAACCCAAGCGGGAGCAACTCCTCGGCTTCCACCTCGGCGTCCAGAAGGAGGTCGCGGCCGGTGATGCCGACGTCGAGCGTTCCCCGGCCGACGTAGACCGCGATGTCGCGGGGGCGGAGGAAGAAGAACTCGATGTCGTTGTCCGGGTCCACCATGACCAGTTCGCGGCTGTCGCGGCGTTGGCGGTATCCGGCTTCGGAGAGCATGGCGGAGGCGGCTTCTGACAGGGAGCCCTTATTGGGGACGGCTACTCGCAGCATGGGAAATTCTTTCTGGGGTGGAAGGTCTGGATTTTCAGGCAAATGAAGGCCACAGCAGGGCCGGCGGCAGGCGCCGAACCAGTGGCTACAGATGCTTGTAGACGTCTTCCAGGGTCAGGCCTTTGGCGAGCATCAGAACCTGCAGGTGGTACAAAAGCTGGGAAATTTCCTCTGCCGCGGCTTCATCGGATTCATATTCGGCAGCCATCCATACTTCGGCTGCTTCCTCAACGACTTTCTTGCCGATGCCGTGAACACCGGACTCCAATTCTGCGACGGTGCGGGAGCCTTCCGGACGGGTGGCTGCCTTCTCGCTGAGCTCAGCGAACAGCGTCTCGAAATTCTTCACGCCCTCCAGCCTACTTGCTGCGGCCGCACGGGCGCTTCCCGGGCCGTTGCATGACGGGCGCGATGTGAGCGAATACACACCGCGCCCGTCACGTGGACATCGGAGTTATGCGTACTGTTTCAGGACCACGGCCGTGGCCAGGGCAGCGGTGACCGCCTCATGCCCCTTGTCTTCCTTGGAGCCGGGAAGTCCTGCGCGGTCCAGCCCCTGCTGTTCGTTGTCGCAGGTGAGCACGCCGAAGCCCACCGGCACCCCGGTGGAAACGCTGACGTCGGTGAGGCCCGACGTCGCGGCCTGGCAGACGTAGTCAAAGTGCGGCGTTCCACCGCGGATCACGACGCCGAGGGCCACCACGGCGTCGAAATGCGGGGCCAGGCGTGCGGCGGCCACCGGCAGCTCGAAACTGCCGGGAACGCGCAGGACGGTGGGTTCGCTGATGCCTGCGTCCTTCGCGGCCCGCAGGGCGCCGTCCAGGAGGCCGTCCATGATCTGCGTGTGCCAGCTGGCTGCCACGATGGCGAGCTTCAGCTGCGAAGTCTCGGCCGGGTTGAGGGTGCTGAGGTCGATGTCGGGGGCGCCGTGTCCGCTCATGGGTGTGTCGTGTTCCGTTCAGTCTTGTTCGTGGTCGTAAGGGGATTCGGGGGCCGGTACGGGCACCGGTGCCACGCTGGTGTCCAGCAGGAGCCGGTGCTCCATCCGGTCCTTCTTGGTGCGCAGGTACCGGATGTTCTGTTCGCGGGAGGGGACCTCGGTGGGGACCATTTCCACCACCTTGACGCCGGCCTGGGCCAGCCTGTTCTGCTTGTCCGGGTTGTTGCTCAGCAGCCGGACCTCGTGCAGGCCCATTTCGGCGAGGATCTGGGCAGCGGCCTTGTAGCACCGCGCGTCAACCGGCAGGCCCAGCTGTTCGTTGGCTTCCACGGTGTCGAAGCCCGCTTCCTGCAGCGCGTAGGCCTTGATCTTGTTGGCGAGGCCGATGCCCCGGCCTTCCTGCCCGCGCAGGTAGAGCAGGGTGCCGCCGTTGTCGCGGATCAGTTCCAGCGCGAAGGCAAGCTGTTCCCCGCAGTCGCACCGGTAGGAACCGAAGACGTCGCCGGTGAGGCACTCGGAGTGCAGCCGTACCAGGGGTGCCTTGCCGTCAGTGGGCGCGTTGGGCGAGCTCACGGCCAGGTGCTCCACACCGGTGAGGACGTCGGTCCAGGCCTGGGCAACGAAGTCCCCGAAGGCGGTGGGCAGTTGCACAATGGGACCTCCGCTGACGGGGTAGGTCCCGGCACCGGGTACCGAGTGGTGGTCCCTGTGGCCGTCCTGGTGGCTGTCGTCTCTGGCTGCCGATGCCGTCATGGCTTCTCCTTCTCTTCGCCCGGCGTGACCCGGACCTTCTCGCGCTGGGTTCCCCCGGCCCCGGCTTCAAGATACGCCACCAGGTCCTCGATCGAGATCAGCGGGCACCCATGGTCGGCCGCAAAAGTCCTGAGGCCGTCCAGGCGCATCATTTCACCGTCGTCATACACTACTTCCGCGATCACCCCGACAGGCTCCAGGCCGGCAAGGCGGCACAAGTCCACCGCGGCCTCGGTGTGGCCCTGGCGTTCCCGCACACCTCCCTCAACCGCACGAAGCGGGAAAATATGCCCCGGCCGGGTCACAGAGGCCGGAACCGCGTGCGGGTCCGCCAGGACGCGGGCCGTCAAGGCACGGTCCGTCGCGGAAATTCCCGTGCTCACGCCGGTGGCCGCGTCGCAGGAGACCGTGTAGGCGGTGCCCTTCGCGTCCTGGTTGACGGCCGTCATCGGGGGAAGCTCCAGGGCATCGGCCCGGGCACCCGTCAGCGGCACGCAGATTACGCCCGAGCTGTAGCGGATGGTCCAGCCCATCAGCGCCGGTGTGGCGTGCTGGGCCGCGAAGATGATGTCGCCTTCGTTCTCGCGGTCCTCATTGTCCACCACCAGCACCGGCCGGCCGGCGGCCATGGCGCGCACAGCGTCCTCGATCGGGTCCAGGCCTTTGCCCGGCGCCTGGGCCACCGGCTGGCCGGTGGCCGGGTCTCCGGCGACGGGCGTGTCCAGGTGTACCGCGGCGTTCACCGTGCACCTCCAGCGGTGGCAGCCTCGCCGGCACCGGCCGCGGAGGCCGGTTCGCGGAAGGCCAGCAGCCGTTCGGTGTACTTGGCCAGCACGTCGACTTCCAGATTCACCCGGCTGCCGGTGTGCTTGGTGCCCAGGCCGGTCTCAGCCAGCGTCGTGGGAATGAGGCCTACCTCAAACCAGGGTTCCTGCTCGGACGCGGGGCTGACGGCAGTAACCGTGAGGGAAACGCCGTCGATGGCGATGGAGCCTTTTTCTGCAATGTAGCGGGCCAGGTTGGCGGGAACGCCGAAGCGCAGCCGCTCCCAGTTGCCTTGGGCTTCCCTTTCCAGCAGGACACCTACGCCGTCCACATGGCCTTGCACCACATGCCCGTCCAGGCGGCCGCCGGCGGGGACGCAGCGTTCCAGGTTGACGGAGTCGCCGGCAGCGAGTTCGCCGATGGTACTCCGGAGCAGTGTTTCGCCCATGACGTCGACGCTGAACTCCTTGCCGTCAATGGCGGTGGCCGTGAGGCAGACCCCGTTGACGGCGATCGAACCGCCAAGTGCCAGGCCCTCCGTGGACCCGGGTGCGTGGAGCCGGACGGTGGCGCTGGTGTCGCCGTCGCGCTCAACGGACAGCACCTGCCCCTGCTCGGCGATAATTCCGGTGAACATCAGCGGCCTCCCTGGGCTTGCTCCGCGGTACCGCGGGTTGGTTGGTGGTCCAGTGCAACTCTGCGTTGCGGTCTTAGGTGAAGTCTCAGGTCCCGGCCGAGCGTCCGCACGGCGCCGCCGTCGGACTGGTCCCATTCCCATTGCTGGGCGTCGGCAAGGGTGGTGATGCCCAGCCCGTCCAGGGCCGGGGTGCCCGAGCCCAGCAAAGTGGGGGCGAGGTACATGATCAGTTCATCCACGAGCCCGGCCGAGAGGAATGAGCTGAGGATCCGTGATCCTCCCTCCACCATGATGTGGCGGACGCCTGCGTCGTACAGCATGGACAGGGCTTCGGCGGGGTCGCGGGTGGGCAGGTGGACGGCCAGGCCGTCATCGCCGCGGATTGCTGCGTCGTCGGGAATGTCCCGGAGCCCCATGACGGCCCGTACGGGCTGTTTGGCGGCCAGCCCACCGGAGGGGTTTCGGGCGGTCAGGCGCGGGTTGTCCACCAGCACGGTCTGCGTGCCCACCAGGATGGCATCGATGCGTCCGCGGATCCCGTGGTTGTCCGCCAGCGATTCCGGGCTGGAGATCCACTGGCTGGTGCCGTCTTCGGCAGCGATCCTGGCGTCCAGGGTTTGTGCGATGTGCAGCGTGACGAAGGGCCGCTTGGCCGCGACGGCCTCAAACCATTGCCGGTTCAGGTCCAGCGCTTCCTCGGCGCCGAGGCCGCTGCGGACACTTACCCCGGCGGCGCGGAGGGTGGCTGCTCCCCCGGCGGCAGGGTCATGGGGGTCGTCGATGGCGTAGACCACGTCGGTGATCCCCGCGGCGATGATCGCTTCCGTGCACGGCCCGGTGCGGCCCACGTGGTTGCAGGGTTCGAGCGTGACCACCATGGTGCAGCCGGAGAGGTCCATGCCGACGGCGGCAGCCTGGGCTATGGCGTCGGCTTCGGCGTGGGCGGTGCCGGCACCGCGGTGGTGGCCGGTGACCAGGTGGCGGCCGTCGGGGCCGATGACGACGGCACCCACCAACGGATTGGCGCCGCGCGGACCCCGCAGGGCTGCCTCGAGGGCTTCCTCCATGGCCCGGATTTCATCCGTGCTGAAGGCTGTGACTACTCCGGCGGCTGGTTTCAGTTCAACTGCACCGCTCATGCGGCGGCCGTCGGGGAGTTGGTGCCTGCCGTGGAAGCAGCAGGACTTGTGGCGTTGAAGAGCCATCGCTGGGGGTTCATTCGTGTCGTTCCTTCCCTCTCGAACCGCGATGGCTCCGGGGATATACGACAGCAGAACGCTGCGGAGCACAAAGGCCCGCAGATACAGCTGTACGTGCTTCTCTCATCCAGACTTTAACTGTCGGTACCGGAATTCCACCGGTTCAACCGTCTGCCGGGTCCCTGTGGAAAGGGCACCGGCTCGCGGGTCGCGGACTGTCACCGCCGGTTCGGACTTACACCGACCCCGGAGCACGTATGTGTGTTGTTATTGTGCCACAACCGGCAGGGGCAGCCGGTTATTCCGTCGTCGCACGTAACGTCCGGCTGGCCTTTGCACGGAGCAGCTCGATGGCTGCGGCCGGATCCTCCGCACCGTAGACCGCGGAGCCGGCGACGAAGACGTTGGCGCCGGCTTCGGCGGCGCGGGCGATGGTGTCCTCCGAAATACCGCCGTCCACCTGGATGGCGACTCCCAGTCCCGAACCGTCCACCGCTTCCCGGGCCCTGCGGATCTTGGGCAGCGTGATATCCAGGAAAGCCTGGCCGCCGAAGCCCGGCTCCACGGTCATGATCAGCAGCATGTCCAGTTCCGGCAGCATGTCCAGGTACGGTTCAACCGCCGTGGCCGGCCGCAAGGCCATCCCGGCCTTGGCGCCCCTGCTGCGCAGTTCCCGCGCGAGCTTGATGGGGGCGATGGAGGCCTCGGCGTGGAAGGTGACCGAGGCGAGCCCGGCGTCGGCGAACCCGGGCGCCCAGCGGTCGGCATCGGCAATCATCAGGTGCGCATCCAGCGGAACGGGGCTGACCGCCTGGATCCGCTGCACGACCGGCAGCCCAAGGGTGAGGTTGGGGACGAAGTGGTTGTCCATCACGTCCACGTGCACGGCGTCGGCGTTGCTGATCCGCTGGAGTTCGGCCTCAAGGTTGACGAAGTCGGCGGAGAGGATGCTCGGGTTGATGCAGCATTGCGCCACGGAAGTGCCTTTCGCTGAAGGTGTGGGGGTGTTGCCGGGAGTGTCACTGCCCTGGCAGGGACACTCCCGGTCAGGATGTCTTTTTGATGAGGGCCAGGAACATGGCGTCGGTGTGGTGGACATGGGGCCAAAGCTGGGCGGTCAACTCATGTCCGGCGCCAAGGTTGCCGGTGAGGCTGACCGCGTCCAGGGCGGCGCCGGCATCAAGGAGCTCAAGGTCGTCGCGTTTCCGGAGTGCGTCAGCCACGACGGCGGTGGTTTCGGCCGGATGCGGCGAACAGGTCACGTAGGCAACGACTCCCCCGGGACGGACCGCTGCCAGCGCGGATGCCAGCAGCTCACGCTGCAGCGGGCCGAGGTCCGCGATGTCCTTGGGTGAGCGCCGCCACCGGGACTCCGGACGGCGGCGCAGCGCTCCCAGGCCCGTGCACGGGACGTCCACGAGGACGCGGTCGAAACCGCCGGGCTGCTCCGTTCCGACATCGCGGCCGTCTCCGGTGCGGACCTGCCAGCTCTCGTGCGGCACCGCGGCCAGGGCCTGGCCGACGAGCTTTGCCCGGTGCGGCGCCGGTTCGTTCGCCAGGAGCGTGGCGCCGCGCTGGTGGGCCAGGGCCCCCAGCAATGCCGCCTTCCCGCCAGGCCCCGCACAAAGATCAAGCCACGCCTCCGGGGAAACGGCCGCAGTTGGCCCGCCAGCGGCATCCGCCGCCGGGCCGAGGTCGACGGCGGCAAGCGCCCTGGCCACCAATTGGGAACCGACGTCCTGCACGCGGGTGGTTCCGGCCCGGACAGAGGCCAGGCGGCCCAGGTCCCCGCCGCTGGACAGCGCGGATCCCTCCACCAGTTCACCGGGCGTGGCACCGGTTTCCAGGGCTTCCTCCAGGCTCCCGAGCCCGGGCAGCGCCACCAGGTTGACCACGGGTGCCGCATTGTCAGCTTCGAGCAGCGCGTTGATCTCGGTGGCGGGGCGGCCGTGCGCCACCAGCGATTGCCGCATGGCCCGGACAATCCACTCCGGGTGGGCGTACCGCAGCGACGCGATCTTCGTGTCGTCGGTTTCGCCCGCCACCAGAAGGTCCAGCCATTCATCAAGGGTGCGGGCCGTGACCTTGCGCAGGACTGCGTTGATCAGTGCCGAAGGGCCTGCACCGATGACGGCGCGGGCCAGTCCAACCGTTTGGTCCAATGCCGCATGGGCCGGGACCCTCATGGCCAGCAGCTGGTGGACGCCGATCCGGAGGGCGTCGAGGACGGCCGGATCAAGCTGGTCAAGCGGCCTGTCCACGCACCGGGCCAGGATGGCGTCGTAGGTGCCTTGGCTGCGCAGCGCACCGTAGCTCAACTCGGTGGCGAAGCCGGCGTCCCGCTTGTCCAGGTGGTGGTGCCGGATCCGTGCGGGGAGCACCAGGTTGGCGTAGGCATCCTCCTGTGCGACGGCGCGCAAAACCTCGAAGGCCACCAGCCGTGCGGGGTCGGCGCGCCGGGTCCGCTGCGACGGCGCCTGCTCGGTGAAGCTCCGTTGCGGCCCGCGGTTGCGTTCCCGTCCCTTGGCGTTCCGCCGGCTGGCATCGCCGGAACCGCCGCTGCCTCGACCGCGGCCGCCGGAAACGCCGCTGCCGCCTTGGCCGTTCCGCCCGGCGTTCCCCCGCCCTCCGGGCCTGCCCTGGCCGCCCGGGTTTTCTCCGGAACCGCTCATTCGAACACCACGCCCTCCATAGAAGCCATCCCGCGCGCCCAGTCGGCGGCAGCCATCATTTTCTTGCCGGAGGGCTGGATCCGAGTGAGTTCCACCGCGTGCGATCCCGTTCCCACCATGACGCTCTTTCCCTGGACGGACACCGACCCCGGCGCCAGGCCGGCAACACCCGGCCGGAGCCGGACCGGCTCAAGCTTGATCCGCTGGCCATCCAGCATGGTCCAGGCTCCCGGCTCGGGGGTGACGCCGCGCGCCTGCCTGCTGATGGCAAGCGCCGGGTGGGCCCAGGTGAGTCGGCCGTCGTCCAAGGTCAGCTTCGGGGCGAGGGTGACATCGCCCGTTTGCGGCTGCGGCACCGCTTGTCCGGCGTCGATGGCGGACAGTGTCTGGGCCAGCAGGACCGCTCCGCTGCGCGACAGCCGCTCGAGCAGGTCGCCCGCGGTGTCGTTGGCGCCCACCGGCTCGGTCAGCGTCCCGAAGACGGGACCGGTATCGAGCCCCTCTTCAAGCCGGAAGGTGACGGCACCGGTGAGGTCGTCTCCGGCCATCACGGCCCGCTGCACCGGCGCTGCTCCACGCCACGCCGGCAGCAGGGAGAAGTGCAGGTTGACCCAGCCGTGGCGGGGCACGGCCAACGCGGCCGGCGGGACCAGGCCGCCGTAGGCAACGATGGCTGCCACGTCAGGCGCGGCAGCCGAGATGCGTGCGGTGGTGCCGGCGTCCACCTTGGCCGCGTGGATGATATCGATGCCCAGCTCAGCCGCGCGCCGGGCAACCGGGGAGGGCGTCAGCACGCGCTTGCGCCCCAGCGGCGCATCGGGGCGGGTCAGGACTGCGACGACCTCAAAGCCGGCGTTGACCAGGGCATCGAGCGAGGGAACGGCGACTGCCGGAGTACCGGCAAAGAGGACCCTCATTCGGCGTTGCCAAAGCTGCCGGGGGCACCAAAACTTGTGCCGCCGAAGCTGGACCCGACGCTCTTGGCGCGCTTGGCCGTGGTGCGTTCGGCGACGGCGTCGTAATTGGCATTGCGGATGGAGCGCAGCGCTGCCTTCCGGTCTTCACCCTCCAGCCGGTCGGTGTAGAGGATGCCGTCCAAGTGGTCGTTTTCATGCTGGAAGCACCGCGCCAGCAGACCCTCGCCGTCGACCGTCACCGGATTGCCGTGCATGTCGACGCCGGTGACCCGGGTGGTGCGGAAGCGGCGGACCGGGAAGCCGAGGCCGGGGATGGACAGGCAACCCTCTACATGGTCCGGTTGGTAGTCCTCGCTGTTCTCCAACACCGGGTTGATGATGTGGCCCTCCACGCCGTCGATGCGGTAGGTGAAGACACGCTTGCTGACGCCGACCTGCGGCGCGGCAAGGCCGGCGCCTTCCACATCCTCCATGGTCTCGGTCATGTCGGCGACCAGTTTGGCAAGCTCGGGTCCGAATTCCGTCACGGGATCGGCCACGGTGCGGAGCACGGGATCGCCGATGATGCGGATATTCAGGATAGCCATGCGCAGTTATTCCTCACGGTTGGCGGCAAAGGGAACCTGTCCAGTTTAGGTGCAGTCCCCCGCCGCTCGGCTCGGTCCTAGGCGGTACGGGCGGCCTGTGCCAGCGGCGGCGGCGCGATGGGCAGCAGCGCCGTGCCGGCGCTGAGGGTGTCCGCGGACAATTCCCACACCCGGCGCAAGGCGCAGAACTTCCACCAGTGGTGCTTGAGGACTTCGGGATTGGCACGGACCGGACGCACCTCGGTTTTACCGATGGCGACAGCCAGCAGGACCGGGTTGTCGCCGTATTTCCAGGGCTCCCAGGTTCCGGCACCCGCATCCACCAGGCTTTCCTCCGCCTTCATGCCGGCAACCAGCTGCATGACCACCTTGTCATCGAGCGGTTTGACCAGTCCGTCGCGGGTGGTGCCCTTGGTTTTGTAGTCGATCAGGCAGACTCGTCCGTTGATCCGGGCCACCAGGTCAAGGGTGCCTGCATAGCCCACCGTATTGTTCCAGACCGTGATCTCGGGGGCGATGGGCTCCACCCGGAAGAGCTCCCACCACTCGTCAAAGCGGACGGCGAAGGCTTCTTCCCCGTTTGCGGCCAGGGCCTCGCGGGCTTCCTTCATGGTGTGCGGGCGACCCAGCGCGCGGAGCGCCACCTGCTCGCAGTAGTTGTGGACCCGGTCCCCCCGCCTGGCGGCGTCGTCCCGGTAGGTCTCGGCTGCCTTCGCCGCGCGGTTGACGGCCTGCTTGATTTTCGCCGGACTCCCCAGGCAGTCCGCGAGCAGGGGGTCGTTCGCCAGGCTGCTGGCACCCATGTATCCGAACCAGCCGTCCAGGCCGTGCGGCTGCTGGCTGATGACGGTGGTGATGGACGGCACGGAAAACTGTTCAGACGTGGACCGTGCGTACATCCGGCCGTATTCAGTAGCGTGGGCAAGAAGCGGATCAGTCATACAAAAGACTCTTTCACAGGGGGCCGACAAAATCTCCGGACGCTGGATCCGAACACAAAAAAGGTCCGTCTCCGCTGCGTATGAGCGGAAACGGACCTTTGCGGTGGGCGATACTGGGTTCGAACCAGTGACCTCTTCGGTGTGAACGAAGCGCGCTACCACTGCGCCAATCGCCCCGATGCATTTGAATGCTAGCCGACCTTCCGGCCATTTCAAAAATCGGCTTCTCGAGGCAGGACGCATGCCCGTGGGTCGGGGGCTGGGCACTGCTTCCGTCACCCTCGAGAGAGGCCCGGGTCGAGGTGGACGGTGGGCCCGCGGAACCTATGCGCGGCAAACGCACCATGGTGGAGGCACCAGGGTGAGCCCCCGCGGCCGCTTCCGCCGGATCCCGGCCGCGATCGAATTACACGCTTGTAAGTCACAAAATCCGCGTCATGACGCCGAAGCGGAGCCGCATGACCGTTGCCGGCCGAAGGCAATTTGGAGAATCCCGGAACCTCCTATATTGTTTTTACTCGTTGGAACGCGAGGAAATGCCGGAAACGGCAGGGAATCAAGCCTCCAAAATGCGGACGTAGCTCAGCTGGTAGAGCACCACCTTGCCAAGGTGGATGTCGCGAGTTCGAATCTCGTCGTCCGCTCGCAGGACACTGTCACAGCAAATATTCTTCGGAATTGACGCTAACACGGTGGGTTGGCCGAGAGGCGAGGCAGCGGCCTGCAAAGCCGTATACACGGGTTCGAATCCCGTACCCACCTCGGTGAAAACCATGGTTTCCGGGTTACCGGAGGCAATGGGCGATTGGCGCAGCGGTAGCGCGCTTCCCTGACACGGAAGAGGTCACTGGTTCGATCCCAGTATCGCCCACTCGGCAAGGAAACTTGCCGGCAGTACCACCGGAATATCCGGGACAAGCTGCAAAATGCGGACGTAGCTCAGCTGGTAGAGCACCACCTTGCCAAGGTGGATGTCGCGAGTTCGAATCTCGTCGTCCGCTCTCTTTTATCCCATACCGGTCTTCCGGTTCCGGGCGATTGGCGCAGCGGTAGCGCGCTTCCCTGACACGGAAGAGGTCACTGGTTCGATCCCAGTATCGCCCACACTTATGCAGCAGCTCTCCGGAGCTGCTTTTTTTGTTGCTTGGGGATACGCTGCGGGCGAACGGGATTTCCTTGGCATGCCTTCCCTCCGCGGCTAGGATCGATTGCGCGAGGAGCGACCTGGCTCCGCGATCGAAGGGAGGTGCTCGTGGGTTTACTTGACGATCTAAAGGGCAAGGCTCAGGGTCTGATCCAAGGCAACGAGCAGGCCATCAAGGACGGCATCACCAAGGCCGGCGATTTCGTCGACACCAAGACCGGCGGCAAGTACGCGGGCCACGTCGACAAAATCCAGGATGGCGCTTCGAAGCTCGTTGACAAGAACGGAACTCCCGGCCAGGCACCTGCCGCCGGGCAGGTTCCGCCGGTTGCTCCTGAAACCCCGGTTCCGCCGGTTGACAGGACGCCGTAGAGGATTTAGCCAGGGGCCCTTGCCCCGGCACGTCAAGGAGGTGCAGGTCCCGCCGGGAGGCGGCACCTGCACCTTTGTCGTTTAACGGCAGGCCCTCGCTGCGACCAACCAGCGGAGCACCCAATTGCCGGTTCGCCAAGCCGCGCCGGTAACCTGCCGGTATGCCAAAGTCCGCAGCATCTCCCACAACAGCCTCCGGTGGGCGGTCCCGGCTGGACTCCCGGCCCGTGGTCGCCGGAATCGTCACGGCGCTGGTGGGCTTTACGTCGTCCTTTGCCGTGGTCCTCGCCGGCCTGAGGGCGGTGGGTGCCGATCCTGCCCAGGCTGCCTCCGGTCTGCTGGCGGTCACGCTCGCCGTCGGGCTTGGTGTGCTGCTGCTTGCCTGGCGCTCCAAAGTTCCGGTGACGCTGGCATGGTCAACGCCGGGCGCCGCTTTGCTGGCAGCTTCGGGAACGCCCGACGGCGGCTGGCCGGCCGCCGTCGGTGCCTTCCTCGTGGCGGGGGTACTGCTGGCACTGACCGGCCTGGTGCCCGCGCTCGGCAGGCTGCTGACAGCCATCCCGCCCGCGCTTGCGCAGGCGATGCTGGCAGGTGTCCTGCTTCAGTTGTGCCTGGCGCCCTTCAAGGCCTTGGGCACGGTTCCATGGTTCGTAGCCCCCGTGATCCTGTGCTGGCTGGTGATGATGAGGTTCGCTCCACGGTGGGCCGTGCCGGCCGCGCTGCTGGTCGCCCTGCTGGTGATCGGGATCCATGTCGCGGCCGGCGGGACTGCCCTCGGCGCCGCGACCCTCATCCCCACCCTGGTATGGACCACACCCGCCTTCACCCTGCAGGCGTTGATGGGCATCGCGGTCCCGTTGTTCGTGGTGACCATGGCATCCCAGAACGTCCCCGGGGTGGCAGTCCTGCGGTCGTTCGGATATGTAACCCCGTGGCGGCCGGCCATGCTGGTGACTGGTGCGGGGACCGTCCTGGGGGCACCGTTCGGCGGCCATGCCATCAACCTTGCAGCGCTCAGCGCCGCTCTTGCCGCCGGCGAGGAGGCAGGCGCGGACCGGAGCAGGCGGTGGATCGCCGGTTTCGTGTCGGGCCCCGCGTACCTGCTGTTGGCAGCGTTTTCCGCTGCCCTCGTGGCCGTGGTGGGTGCGGCACCGGCGGGGATGCTGGAAGCAGTGGCCGGGCTCGCGCTGCTGGGGACCCTCGCCTCGGCGGTGTCGGCCGCGCTGGCGGACCCGGAAGACAGGATAGCTCCTGCGGTCACCTTCCTGATGGCGGCGTCCGGCCTGGCCTTCGCCGGAATCGGGTCCGCGTTCTGGGCGCTCCTCGCCGGCCTGGCGGTGCGGGCGCTGCTGGTTCCACGACGGCGCGCCGCCCCGGAGAGGGCCGGGAACTAGGAGGGTTCGTGGTTCTGGCCTTCACGGGCCAGCGCGGTGAGGCGGGAAACAGCGCGGAAGTACTTCTTCATGTATCCGCCGGTCATCATTTCCTCGGTGAACAGCTTGTCGAACGGGACACCGCTGGCCAGGATGGGAACGTCCTTGTCGTAGAGCCGGTCCGCCAGGACGACGAACCGCAGCGCCACGGCCTGCTCGCTGATGGTTTCCACGTTCCGCCACACCACGCCGTCGATGCCGTCGATCAGTTGCCGGTAGCGGCTGGGATGCACGCCCGCCAGGTGGTGGATCAGGGTGGCGAACTCGTCCTGCGCCACGGTCTTGCCGTCGAACTCCGCTTTCATGTGCGTGTTCAGTTCGCTGTTCTTCAGCGGTGCCGGGGCAGCGGGAAGGCCGCGGTGCCGGAAGTCCTCACCGTCGATGCGGATGACCTCGAACTGGTCCGCAAGCACCTGGATCTCGCGCTGGAAGTCGACCGCCGCGAAACGGCCGTCGCCCAGGGAACCGGGGAGGGTGTTGGACGTGGCAGCGAGCTTGACGCCGGCGTCGGCCAGTTCCCGCATGAGCCGGGACATCAGGACGGTGTCGCCCGGATCGTCAAGTTCGAATTCGTCGATGCAGACCAGCTTATAGCTGCTCAGCGCTTCCACGGTCCTGCGGAACGACAGGGCGCCCACCAGGTTGGTGTACTCCACGAAGGTACCGAAGGCCTTGGGACCGGGCGCAGCGTGCCAGAGCGATGCGAGCAGGTGGGTCTTGCCCACGCCGAATCCGCCGTCGAGGTAGATGCCTGCCCTGGATTCGTCCTTCTTGCCGAACAGCTTCTTGAACAGCCCGCCCCCATTGCCCGCTCCCACGCCGCCGGCGAATTCCTCAAGGGCGCGCACTGCTGCGGCCTGGCTTGGCTGCTTGGGGTCCGGGCGGTAGCTCGAAAAGGAAACCTCCCCGAACCGCGGCGATGGGTAGAAGCCCTTGAGGAGCTCGTCCACCGAAACTGCCGGCGTACGGGCGGCAAGCTGTTCGATCTGTACCAAGGTGGTCCGTTCTGCTCGTGGTCGGTCCCCAGAAAGGATACCGGCAACCGGGACCGCACCCGGGGTTGGCGGTATCTCCGGCACGCCCGCGTGACCAAGCCAACATTTCGTCCTGTTAACGGAATACGGACAACGCCGGGGGCGCTGGCTAGGGTGGGAACAGGTTCCAATGCCGGTCCCACGGTTTTCCGTGCCCTTAGTGAAAGGCCAACGCCATGCCCTACCCGGTTGAACAGAATGAGAAGTTCGCAGCCTACGCCCACCCCGAACGGCTTGTATCCACGGAGTGGCTGGCCGCCGCCATCGAAGGAGGCGCGGTAGCCAACGGCGAGCTCATCGTGGTCGAATCCGACGAGGACGTGCTCCTGTACGAAACCGGGCATATCCCCGGTGCCGTGAAGATCGACTGGCACACGGACCTGAACGACGACGTCTCCCGCGACTACGTCAACGGCGCAGCTTTTGCCGAGCTCGCGGCGTCGAAGGGGATTTCCCGGGACAGCACCGTGGTGATCTACGGCGACAAGTCCAACTGGTGGGCCGCGTACGCCCTGTGGGTGTTCACGCTGTTCGGCCACCAGGACGTCCGGCTGCTCGACGGCGGCCGGGACAAGTGGATTGCCGAAGGCCGCGAACTGACCAGGGACAAGCCCTCCCCCGCACCCGGCAGCTACCCGGTGGTTGAGCGCGAGGATGCGCCCATTCGCGCGTTCAAGGACGACGTCCTGGCGCACTTGGGCAAGCCCCTGATCGATGTCCGCTCCCCCGAGGAATACACCGGCCAGCGCACGCACATGCCGGCTTACCCGGAGGAGGGCGCCCTGCGCGGCGGCCACATCCCCACTGCCGCATCCATCCCATGGGCCCGTGCGGCCGCCGAGGACGGGACGTTCCGCAGCCGCGAGGAACTCGAAGCCATCTACCTTGGCGAGGCCGGACTGACGGAGGGCGACGACGTGGTGGCGTACTGCCGGATCGGCGAGCGGTCCAGCCACACCTGGTTCGCCCTGAAGTACCTCCTGGGCTTCGAGACCGTCCGCAACTACGACGGTTCCTGGACGGAATGGGGCAACGCCGTCCGCGTGCCGATCGTCAAGGGCGCCGAGCGCGGTTCCGTTCCGGTCGGCGTCGGGGCCTGACGCCCGGCGTGCCCGCGTAGACTTGGAACGATGAGTACTCAAGCGTTGCCCACCGCCCTGGCGGCGATCGTGGACGATTTCCAGGCCCTGTCCGAACCCGAGCGGCTCCAGCTGTTGCTGGAGTTCTCGGAGGGGTTGCCGGAACTGCCCGACCGCCTCAAGGACCACCCTGAACTCCTTGAGCAGGTGGTGGAGTGCCAGTCACCGCTGTTCCTCACCATCGAGACGGAGAAGAACGACGACGGCCCGGCCGGCGTGGTGCACCTCTACTTCAAGGCCCCGGCCGAGGCTCCCACCACGCGGGGTTTCGCCGGTGTGCTGCACGAGGGCCTGGATGGCTTGTCCGCCGGGGAAATCCTGTCCGTCCCCGATGACATGCCGGAACTGCTGGGCCTCACCCGGGCCATTACCCCGCTCCGCATGCGGGGCATGACGGCCATGCTGGGCCGGATCAAGCGCAAGGTGGCCGCCGCTTCACGCGTCCACAGCTGAGAGCGTCCACCCGATGGCGCGCAAGAATGCTTTCCAGGGAACCCCGGCCACGGCGGCATTGACCGCGGCCGGGGTTCCTTTCGTGCTGCACCCGTACATCCATGACCCGGGCGCCGGCAGCTACGGCGCAGAGGCAGCCGCCGCCTTGGGAATCGATCCGTCCAAGGTTTTCAAGACCCTCATGGTGGACGTGGAGGGGAGGCTTGCTGTCGGCATCGTGCCGGTCAGCGGCACCCTTGACCTCAAGGCAATGGCCGCGGCGCTCGGGGCAAAGAAAGCGTCCATGGCTGATCCCGCTGCCGCCCAGCGGCGCACCGGCTATGTCGTGGGCGGCATCTCGCCCCTCGGCCAGCGCCTGCCCTCCCCCACGGTCCTGGATTCCTCCGCGTTGCGGCTGGAGACCCTGCTGGTCTCCGGGGGCAGGCGCGGACTGGACATCGAACTGGCGCCAGCGGACCTGATCCGGCTCACGGACGCTGTTTCGGCGCCCATTGGTTCGTCGGCTGCGGGCAGCTCCCGTCCCTAGCAGTGCAGGGGCTGGGAGCCCCCGGCTACTCGATCAGGTACCGCTGCATCATGTCGTTGTCCTCGTGCTCCAGGATGTGGCAGTGCCAGACGTATTCACCCGTGAAGGATGTGCCCATGGCCAATGGGGCTCCTCCTGCCGCGGCCGCACCGAAGGGCACGCGGATCCGCGTTACTTCGCCAGGCATCGCCACCACGGTGTCCTTCCATCCCTGCTCATTGGCCGGCGCGGCCTTGGGACGGCCGATCAGGAAGGGCTTGACCGGTACAGCGCACCCCCTTCCGGGAGCGACGAGTCCGGTTTTGGGGTCCACGAAGTCCGAGGCCTCAAGGTAGGAGTCGGCATCAAACTTTTGCCGGTTGAGCACCTGGAACTGGGTGAAGTGAAGGTGGATCGGGTGGGCGTCCACGGTGGTGTTGATGAGCTCCCACTGCTCAAGTGTGTCTTGCTTCACTACCGTGATGTCGGGGCTGTCGAACATCCTGTTGTTCAGCAGCGCCATGATGGGAACGTCATCCGCGTTCGCCACTTCCACCAATGCCATGGACCTGGTGGCCACGGTGGGCAGTTCCACGAGCCGGGTTAGAGGCTCGGAACGCAGCTGGGCCGGCAGCGGCACCGTATAGCCGGAGTGCGCCAGCACGGTGAACTGCATGATCTGTGGGAGCGGGATGGCGCCGCGCTGGACAGATTCCGGCCCGTTCGGGAAGGGCACCCGGGCGCTGTTGGCCAGGACCACCTTCGAACCTGGCTTCAGTCCGGCGAAGTCCACCACAATGTCTGCCCGCTCACCGGGTCCCATCACCAGCCTGTTGAGCCTGACCGGGGCGTCCAGCAGGCCGCCGTCGGACCCTATCTGGTGGAAAGTGGCCGCGTTGCCGTCCGCGATGAATGTGAAGTCGTAGAACCGCGCGTTGGAGCCGTTGAACATCCGGAAGCGGTACTTGCCGCGGGCCACGTCCAGGTTGGGCCGGCATTTTCCGTTGACCGTGGCAACGTCGCCGAAGAACTCAGGGGCCCAGGGCCGGGCCGTGCCGTCTGCGCCCACCAGATCGGGGTTGGGCGGGTAGGCAAACGAGCCGTCCTGGTTGAACATGCGGTCCTGGATGACCAGCGGCAATTCATATGGCGGCGGTGGAAGATGTGTCCCGTCGCCGGTGTCGATGCCCGTGCTGCGGGTGTCCCGAAGCAGGTAGCCACCAGCCAGCCCGGCGTAGACATTCAGGCGGGTGAGGCCCAACGCGTGGTCGTGGTACCAGAGGCCGGCCGCATCCTGGGTGTTGCCATAGTGATAGGTGTACGAGGCGCCGGGCCGGAAAGTCTGTCCAGGGCCGCCGTCGGACGTTGGTGCAGTGTTGCCGCCGTGGAGGTGGACAGCCGTCCTGGGAGATCGGGCGTCGTTGCTGCCGGGCGGGACCAGCTCGGGGTCGATGGCGAAGGCAAGGGGATGCCGCCCAATATCGTTGTGGACGGTGAGGCTCAGGGGCGTTCCCTTCCGGGCGATGATGACCGGCCCGAGGTAACTCCTGGATGATGCAGCGTCCTGGTACGTCAGCGTGTCGGTCAGGCCCATTTCGGCCTGGAAGCGGTGGCGGGAGTTGCGGGCCCACAACTCAAGGTTGCCGCCGGACCGCATGTCGATAACCCCCAGGTCGGCGAGCGTGGGAAGCTGCTCCGTAAAGGTGCCGGGCGGGGAACCAGGGGCCGCCAGTCCCGGGCTGGCCCCGGATCCATAAGCCTGGGTCAGAACACCTGCACCGGCTACAGCGCCGGCCTGCAGCAGTTGTCGTCGTGTGATGCGCATTTTGGGGCCCCATTTCTTCGCAGCGGTATCCCCCCTTGGGCAGCAGGATAAACCTGTGCTTTAGTCCGTCATAGGGTCCCGGGTCCCCTCTGTAAGGGGGTGGGCCACCCCGGTATTCCCTCCAGTCCGCCCCGCGGCCCGGCCGGTGAAATGGTCCATGGTTTGGTTGACCCCCAACACGTCCATGACCCGGTCGAAGACGCCAACCGGAAGGATCCGCAGCACGGGCAGCAGGTTGACGACCGGCGGCAGGAGCAGCTTGCGGCGGCCGGCCTCGACGGCGTCAAGGACGCGGCTTGCCACCTGCTCTTCGTGCAGGATGGGCAGGAGCCGCGGCCACCGGGTCCTGACGCCGTCGAACATCCCGGTGTCAATGTAATAGGGGCAGACCACCAGGGTGTTGACCGGCGTGTGCGCGGCCCGGAGCTCGGCGCGGAGGGACTCGTCGAAGCCGAACGCGGCGAACTTGCTGGCAGAGTAGTCCGTCTGCCGGGCGACTCCCACCAGGGCTGCGGCGCTGGCGATGGTCACCACGGTTCCACGGCGCCGGCTCACCATGCCGCCAAGGAACGCGCGCGTGACCCAGTACAGGGACAGGACGTTGACCTGCATGGTCCGTTCGATGTCCTGCTCCGCGGCCTCCAGGAGCCTCCTGCCGCTGACCACGCCGGCGTTGTTGACCACAATGTCCACGGGCCCTGCCAGTTCTGCGGCAGCCTTGACGGCCTGGTTGTCGGTGACATCCACGGCCTGTGAATCGGCGGCGCCGCCGGCGGCGCGTATTTCGTCGCGGACTGCTGCACCCCGTTCGGCGTCGACGTCCCAGATCACCACCCGGCTCCCGCGTGCGGCGGCGCCAAGCGCCAGGCGCCGGCCCAGCCCGCGTCCACCTCCCGTGACCAGCAGCGTTGCACCGGAAAGCCGGGTTCCTTTGGCCATGTCATTCCTCCTGGGATGTCGGCGCCACGGACACTGTCCTAGCGGCCTCTGGGAAGTCGGCCCATCAGGGTGATGGCCCGTTTCATGATGAGGGCGTATGCCTTGTTCGACATGCCGGCGGCCGGAGCCACCCGCAGCAGCCGCTGCACCGCAATGGTCTGCGGCTCGGTGTACTTCAGCATGCCTTCCCGGCCGTGGCGGCGCCCGGCCCCGGAATCCTTCATGCCGCCGATCGGTGCATCATGGGAGGCCCAGGTGGCGGCATAGCCTTCGTTGACGTTGACCGTGCCCGTCATCAGCCGGCGGCCAACCTCTTCGCCGTGGCGGGCGGACCAGACGCTGGCGTTCAGGCCGAAGTCGGAGTCGTTGGCCAGGGCGACTGCTTCGTCGTCGTCGGCAGCCCGGTAGATGGCAACCACCGGACCGAAGGTTTCTTCGCGGGCCATAAGCATGTCGTCGGTCACGCCTGCCAGGACGGTGGGTTCGTAGAAGAGCGGTCCCAGGTCAGGCCGCCGGCGTCCACCGGCGAGAAGTTCAGCGCCCTTTGCGAGCGCGTCCTGGACGTGGCGGTCCACCCGATCGACCTGTGCCTGGCTGATAAGCGAGCCCATGCCGATGTCCCAGTCGGGGCCCGGCCCCAGGCGGATGGCCTTCACCCGGGCGGTAAAGGCGGCCACGAAGGGGGCGTGGACTGCAGCGTGCACATAGATCCGTTCAATGCTGACGCACAGTTGGCCGGAGTTTGAAAAGCAGGCGTGCACCGCACCCGCGGCCGCCCGGCCAACGTCTGCATCTGAGAGCACGAGCATGGGATTCTTGCCGCCGAGTTCGGCGGAGAAGCCGATGAGCCGGGCGCTGCACTGCCGGGCGACGTTCTTGCCGGTTTCCGACGATCCGGTAAACATCAGGAAATCGACCTGCCCGATCATCGCGGGGCCAATCTCCGTGCCGGGCCCCGTCACCACCTGGAACAGGGCTGCCGGAAGTCCGGCATCCCGGAGCAGCCTGAGCATCAGGAGCGCCGTGAACGGCGTCTGCGAATCCGGTTTCAAGACGACGCTGTTTCCGGCCAGCAGCGCAGGAATGGCGTCCGAGACCGCGAGCGTCAACGGATAGTTCCACGGGCTGATGACGCCCACCACGCCCTTGGGCAACAGATATTCGGTGGTGCGGGTCAGGACCGGCAATGCTCCCTTCCGGCGGCGCGGCCGGAGGTACCTTTCCACGTTGCGTTGGTAGTAGTCCGCCGTCATCACGACGTCCGCAAACTCTTCGAAGGCGCTCAACCGCGATTTTCCGCTTTCGGCCTGGACCAGGTCCAGGACGTCCCGCTCCCGGTCCAGCAGGAGCTCCCGGAACCGCCGGATGACTGCCCGGCGTTCGGCAACCGGCATGGCCGCCCAGCTACGCTGTGCCTCGCGGGCCGTGCCGACGGCGGTTTCGACGTCGGCGGTGCTGCATACCGGGACGTCCCCTACCGGCGAGCCGTCGAACGGTGCATTCGTGGCGTGCCGCGGGCGGCCCGGAGCCGCGGACACCAACCCTTGGAGTCCGGCAGCCAGGTCCCGGCCGCGGGCCGTCAAGGCGGCGACGCCGTCCGGCGCGCCCAACTCAGGCTCCGGCCGGGGTGACCCGGCCAACCGATCCCGGATTGAGCCGGGGTGCGAGTTGTTGCCGGAGCCACGCTTTGACCAGGCGCTCCCAGCGGTCCGGGTCAACGTTCCATTCCTTGGTGTGCCGCGCGTGGTTGAACGTCTCGAACGTCACCATTTCGGGGTTGCGCTCGGCCAGCATGGCTGAAGGTCCATAGGGCACGTACTCGTCATCCACGCTGTGGATCACGAGCGTGGGGGTCCGCAGCTCGACGGCACGGGACACCCAGTCCATGATTTTCAGGTCAACGGGAGCCGAGAGGCCGGTGAGCCGGCGTCCCAGCGGATGGCCCAGCATCAGTTGCCCGTACCGGCCCACCAGCGAGGGGATCCGGTTCAGCTGGGCGTGGTGGGCCAGCACCGTCACCCAGTCGATGACCGGCGCATCAAGCACCATGGCCCGGATCAGGTGCCGGTAGCGGGACAGGTCCGCAGTCTGCAGGCAGATGGCCCCGCCCATGGACCAGCCGAACAGGACCACTTCCTCTGCGCCGTTGGCCAGGGCGTACTCGATGGCGGCTTCGATGTCCTGCCATTCCGTTGAGCCCAGGCCGTAGCGCCCGTCATCGGCCGATGGCGCCAGGCCGTCGTTCCGGTAGGACACGAGCAGGCTGGTCAGGCCCAGTTCCAGGGCCGGGCCCACCGCGCGCAGGGCTTCCTGCCGGGTTGCGCCGCGGCCGTGGACCATGATGGCCCACGTCCGCGCGGCCCCCTTGGCCCGCACCAGCCAGGCGGGCGCCTCCCCGCGCTCCACGGGGATGGGCACATCCTCGAACGGAATCCCGGCCGCGGCCGGGTCGGGATAGGTGGCGCCGCTCCACCATCCCCAGCGGGCCGATGCGAGGTCCCCGCTGTAGACGGCTTCCACCTCGCGCAGGACTGTCCGCTCCGCGGGCGAGTAGGACACGATCCGGCCGATCCGGGCGTGGCCCTTGCCGCCGTCGAAAAAGAAGCCGTACACACCGTCAACGGTGGTGTCGTCGTTGGCTGCCAGGATCACCTGTTGTTTGTGGCCGTCACGGATGACGGCCAGGACTTCCTTGTCCGCCGTGCGCTGCCGCGCCGGAGTAATTACCCTGCGCGCGAAGTAGACGGCCAGGGCGGAGGAACCGGCTCCCAGGAGGCCGGCCAGTGATCCGCCGGCAATCGCCCCGCCCACTGCCCACTTCGCTCCCGGCGACATCCCGCCGGAATCCCGGGTGGGTGCAGTCATTGCAGGGCGCGCTCGCCGGAAAGGTGCCATGGCTCTATTCTTACCGGCGTTGAGTCAGATACCCGCATTCCCTGCCGGCCGCGGCATGCCCTGCGGCAATCCGCCGGTGTCCGCGGGGCGCGGTGCAGGCGTGCACGGGCCCGACTAGGCTATGGCCATGAGTGATCCAATCATCATCCTGACAGAAGAACCCCTGGGCGCGGACGACCGCCTGAACATCGAACAGCTCGTGGACGGGTCCGACAGCAGCCTGGTGGTCCTGGTGCCGGCCAACACCGAGCGGCACCTGCTGGTGGACTTCCTGGAAAACCTCTCCATGCTGGACGTGGCGAAGGCGTTCCGGGAGCTTGCGGGCGGCACTCCGGATGACGCCACCGAGCGGGCTCATGCGGATGAGACGCTCGCAGCCTCCCTCGCAGCACTGGCGGGGCTGGGCTCAGGGGTCACCGGACAGGTGGTGGCCGGCAAGGCGGTGGACAGCCTCGTCGCCAAGGTCAAGGCAACCGGTGCCTCGCAGGCGGTGGTGATCACGCGGCCGCATGCCGTGGCGGATACGTTCCACACCGACTGGGCCAACAAGGCCCAGGACCAGCTCGGCGTTCCCGTCCTGCACCTGTACGCGGGTTCGGGATTTATCGGCGACTCCTGAGCGTTGGTATTGCCATGAGCATCTTTGGAAACAGCATTTTCGGTCATAAGGCAACGGGCATGGTGGATGTTGGCGGGCAAGCGGACACCACGGCAAGCGCGACTGAATCGCCCGTGCAGAAAAGCGATGCCCAATGGCGGGAAGAACTGACGCCGGAGGAGTACCGGGTCCTCCGCCAGGCCGGCACGGAACGTCCCTACACCGGCGAATACTGGGACACACATACGGCTGGGGTCTACCAGTGCCGCGCCTGCGGGACTGAACTGTTCACCAGCAGTGAGAAGTTCGATTCCCATTGCGGCTGGCCTTCCTTCTGGGCACCCCTGGCCGAGGGAACCGTGCGGTACATCCACGACCGGACCTTGGGCATGGACCGCGTGGAGGTCCGCTGCGCCGCGTGCGACTCCCACCTGGGCCACGTGTTTGAGGGGGAAGGCTATGGCACTCCCACCGACCAGCGGTACTGCATCAATTCCGTGTCCCTGCGGCTCGTGGAGAAGGAAAACGCGGACGACGTTCCGTCCGGGAACTGAAGGACTCCCCTGAGGCCACCGATCAACCAGTTCCATGCAGGCCTCGACGGTCGTGAAAGCACATGGAGACCAACAGTTTCTTACGCTCAGCACTGCCAGGCATAAGTCATTCTGGTTGCTTGTTACGCTCGCCAGAGAAGCAAGCAACCAGAAAGGCAGCCGACGATGACAGAGGCCCTGACCACCGCTGTGGCGGGAATTTCCGCCCGGAACGAAGACTGGCTCCGGCTCAAGGGTGCCGCGACCGCCCTGCAGGCCCTCCAGGCCCAGGACGGCTCGGTTCCCGAGGCCGGAAACCACCCCGAGGCCTCCCGGCAGGTGTCCGCCATCGTCGACGCCATCGAGGCCCTCGCTCCCGCGTTCCCCCACGACGCGGCCTACCTGGACGCCCTTCGCCAGGACTTCTCCGTGTGGGCTGCCGGCGGGTTCGCCGTGCCTGACTTCCTGGCCTCACTGCTGGCGTTCCAGCCCCAGCAGCAGCGCCAGGATGGCCTCCAGCACCTGGTGGTCTTCCCCATGTATACCCAGAACGGCAGCAGCCACCGGCTGGTGGAGGCCGTGCTCATCGAGGTCATCTGGCCCGAATTCATTGCCGGGCTGGAGGCCGGGGATTATTCGAACAAGCTGTTCGTCCCCATCCGTTTCCTGGACTTCACTCCCGGCTACGACACCAACTCCGCCGTACTTTTTCCCGAGACCGTGGCGGTCAGCCAAACTCCCACCTTCACCTGGGGCGCCATCTTCGCAGACCGCGAAGCAGCGAGGTTCCGCCGCGTCCTCAAGGCCGCGGCGGACATCACCTCGCTGGAACTGCCGCCAGGCGCCGCCGAGCTGCTGGCCGACCAGGACCTGACCGAAGCCACCTTCGTCATGTGGGACCTTATCCACGACCGGACCCACATGCGCGGCGACCTGCCCTTCGATCCGTTCATGATCAAGCAGCGGATGCCCTACTTCCTGTACTCCCTCGAAGAACTTCGCTGCGACCTCACGGCCTTCCGCGAATCTGTCCGGATTGAGAAGGACGACGACGCCGACCCGCAAGCCCGGCGCCATGCGAAGCTGGTGCAGTACGCCATCATCTTCGACCGGATCTTCCGCTTCGCCATCACCGGCAGCCGGGTCAGGAACTATGACGGCCTGGGCGGCCAGCTCCTCTTCGCCTGGCTCCACCAGCAGCATGTGCTGCACTGGACGGACACCCGCCTGACCATCGACTGGGACGAGGTCGCAGACGCCGTGATCGCCCTGGGCGAAAGCATCGACGAACTCTACTGGCGCTCGATCGACCGGCCCAAGACAGCACACTGGCTGGCCGCGTACCAGCTGGTGTCGGCTACCGTCACCCCCAACCCGGCCTCCGTCTGGGCCAAGGGACCTGACGCCCTGCCGTTGGCTGGAACCCCGCGCGGACTGACGGACCAGGTGCTGGACGACGAATTCCCGCTGTCCATGTTCTACGAAGCATTGGAGAAGAAGATGCGCCCGGTCATCGATTCGACCGCGGGAATCACCGGCCGGTCAGCACTGTGAGCCAGTTGCCGGACGGCACGGCATTGACCGTCCTGGTCGCCGGCGGCAGCGGTGCGTCCGGAATTGCCGTTGCCCGGGCCCTGGCCGCCGCCGGGCACCGGGTAGCCACGGTGGGTTCTGATGCAACCCGCATCAAGGCGGCCGCAGGGGAGGCGGGCGACGGCGTCACACCCTTCACGTGCGACCTCGCCGAGATGGCCGGGGTCCGCCGGCTGCGCGATGGCGTCGGGGACGCCTTGGGGACGGTCGACGCGGTGATCCACCTGGTGGGCGGCTGGCGGGGCGCCACGGGCATCGCCGACCAGTCCGACGACGACTGGGAGTTCCTGGAACGGAGCGCCATCACCACCCTGCGCAACGTCTCCCGCGTCTTCTTCGACGACATCGCCGCCTCCACGCACGGCCGCTTCGCGATGGTGTCCTCCACCTCACTCGATAAGCCCACCGCAGCGGTGGCCAGCTACGTGGCCGCGAAGGCAGCCGCCGAAGCCTGGACCATGGCCATGGCGGACGGCTTCCGAAAGGCTTCGAAGGACGGGGGCGGGGGCGGGCAGGCAGCCGCTGTGGTCCTGGCTGTGAAGGCCCTGGTGGACGACGGACTGCGCCGCAAGCATCCGGAGCGGTCCTTCCCGGGGGCGACGGACGTGGCTGACCTCGCTGCCGCCGTCGTCCGGCTGCTCGGCACCCCGGCCGCCGAACTGAACGGTGCCCGGCTCCGGCTGGCGGGCTGACCGCCGCGACTGTCCCTACACTGAAAGCGTGAGCAATCCAATGACGACAACAGCAGAAACACGCGCCCCGCAGCGGCTGCACGACCCCGGCGTGCGCGGGTTTGCCTCCGACAACTACTCGGGGGTCCACCCCGAGATCCTGGCAGCCCTGGCCGCCGCCAACGAAGGGCACCAGGTCTCCTACGGCGAAGACGACTACACCGCGCGGCTGCACGAACTGATGGTTGACCACTTTGGCCCGGGCATCGAATGCTTTCCGGTCTTCAACGGCACCGGCGCCAATGTGGTGTCGCTGCAGTCGCTGCTCCCCCGCTGGGGCGCCGTGGTATGCGCCTCCACGGCCCACATCAATATGGACGAGAACGGCGCACCGGAACGCATCGGCGGCCTGAAGCTGCTCCACGTCCCCACCCCCGACGGCAAGCTGACGCCGGAACTCATCGACCGGGAGGCCTGGGGCTGGGGTGACGAGCACCGTGCCCAGCCACTGGCAGTCTCGATCACCCAGACCACGGAACTGGGCACCTGCTACACCCCGGACGAGGTTCGGGCCATTGCCGACCATGCCCACGCGAAGGGCATGAAACTGCACATGGACGGGGCGCGGCTGGCCAACGCGGCCGCCCACCTGGGCGTCCCGCTGCGGGCCTTCACCAGCGATGCGGGCGTCGACATCCTCTCCTTCGGCGGCACCAAGAACGGGCTGCTCTACGGGGAGGTGGTGGTGGCCCTGAACCCGGAGGCGGCCCACGGCCTGGTGTACCTGCGCAAAATGGACATGCAGCTTGCCTCGAAGATGCGATTCCTGTCCGCCCAGTTCATCGCCTTGCTCGAAGGCGACCTGTGGCTGCGTTCGGCCTCGCACGCCAACGCCATGGCCACCCGGCTCCGCGCCGCCGTCGACACCATCGACGGCGTCCAGCCCACCCAGGAGACGGAGTCGAACGGCGTATTTGCCGTCCTTCCCCCCGGCGTGGCCGACCGGCTCCGCGGCTCCTTCCGTTTCTACGACTGGGACGAGGCAGCCGGCGAAGTCCGGTGGATGTGCTCCTTCGACACCACGGAGGAGGACGTTGATGCCTTTGCCGCCGCGATCCGGCACGAACTCCGGGACTACCGGAACGGCCGGACCGGGTGACCGGGTGACCGGCCCGCGACGGCGAGCCTTCCCGCGGTGCCGCGTCCGGCCCCGTAATCTGCCAAGGTGAACGCACTTGACCAGGTTCCCCCGGCTTTCGTCCATGCCTTGGGAACCCTCAGGAAGGCACAGTGCCGCAGTGAACTGCGCCTCGCCGAGATCCCGGCACCCGCCCGCCTGGCACCCTTCGCCGTCGCTCTGGGCGCCGAAGTCATGGCGCCCGGCGCCGGCGCCCCCGCAACTCCGGTGCACGGCCCGGCAGCCATGGCCTTCGCCTCGGCCCCGGCCTCGGGGGACGAGGACGAAACGGAACTCGCCACGGGGCGTTTCATCCTGCTCCACGACCCCGACGGCTCGGCCGTCTGGGACGGCGAGTTCCGCATCGTCACCTATATCCGCGCTGAACTCGAACCGGACATGGGCAACGACCAGATGCTGGGGACCGTGGCCTGGACCTGGCTGGTGGAGGCGCTCGAAAACCACAAGGCGGCCTACCGGGCGGCCGGCGGCACCGCCACGCGTGTCCTCTCCGAAAGTTTCGGCACCCTGGCCGGCCGCCCGGGCTCCATCGACATCGAACTCCGGGCCTCCTGGACACCGGATTCCTCCGACGTCCAGGCCCACCTGGAGGCGTGGTCGGACATGGTGTGCACCTTCGCCGGGCTGCCGCCGCTCCCCGACGGCGTCACCGCCCTCCCGCACCGGCGCCGAAGCTGACCGGGCTTTGACGGACCTGCCCGGTAAACTGGGGAAACCATGACCCCAAACATTCCGGAAAACACCACAGCCGGCGTCCCGGCTGCTGCTGCCGCACCCCATATCACCGTGGAGGGCTTCGACAGCGCCATCCCCGAAATCATCGACCTTGACTCGCCCCGCGACGGCGTTCCCCTGGTCATCGAAACGCAGTCCGGGCTGGAACGCTGCGCCGCCGCCATCGCCGCCGGCACCGGACCGGCGGGGGTGGACGCCGAGCGCGCTTCCGGATTCCGCTACGGCCAGCGGGCGTTCCTGGTCCAGATCCGTCGCGAAGGCGCCGGGACCTGGCTGATTGATCCCGAACCCTTCGGGAACCTGGGCATCATCAATGACGCCCTGCGCGGTGTGGAGTGGATCCTGCATGCCGCCAGCCAGGACCTGCCCTGCCTTTCGGAACTTGGCATGTGGCCGGACAAGCTCTTCGACACCGAACTCGCCGCACGCCTGGCCGGGCTGCCCCGGGTGGGCCTTGCCGCCGTCATCGAGCAGCTGCTGGGGTTCGGGCTGGCCAAGGAGCACTCCGCGGCCGACTGGTCCACCCGCCCGCTTCCCGAACCCTGGCTGCGTTATGCCGCCCTCGACGTCGAGGTCCTCACGGAGCTGCGCGAGGAACTCATTGAACTGCTGCAGGCTGACGGGAAGCTGGAGTACGCGGAGCAGGAGTTCGCCGCCATTCTTGCTGCCGGGATCGCTCCCCCGCGGGTGGATCCTTGGCGGAAGACCTCAGGCCTGCACCAGATCCGGGACCGCCGGCAGCTTGCCGCGGTCCGGGAGCTCTGGCTTGAACGCGACTCCCTCGCACAAAAGCGCGACGTCGCGCCTGGCCGTCTCATTCCGGACTCCGCCCTGGTGGCAGCGGCCAAGGCCATGCCCGCCACGGTGCCCCAGTTGCTGGGAACCAAGGGCTTCCACGGCCGGGCGGCGCAGCGCGAGGCACCGCGCTGGCTCCGGTGCATTGCCGCCGCGCGGGACCTCGAGGACCTGCCTCCCCTGCACCTGGCCACCAACGCCCCACCACCGCCGCGGGTCTGGGCAGACCGGGATCCGGAGGCCGCCGCCCGGCTGGCCACCGCGCGGCCGCTGCTCCAGGAGAAGGCCGAGGAACTGAAGTTGCCCCTGGAGAACCTGCTGACGCCGGACTTCCTGCGGCGCGTGGCCTGGCGCCCGCCTGCCGAGGTCACGGAGGAAACCATTTCCGCCGAACTGCAGACGCTCGGTGCCCGCCGGTGGCAAGTGGAACTGGCGGCACCGCTGATCGCGGCGGCTTTCCTGAACCCGCAGCCGCTGCCGCCCAGGGAGCCCAAATCCGCTGCCGCCGCGGACGACCAGTAACCAAGGCCTCCGGCCCTTGCGGCCTAAGTTACTCACGAGTAACATCGGTGGAACCGACGCCATGCTGCTGCCGTCCTCCGGCATGCATCCGGCGCTACGTCTCGATGAGGAGTTACACGTGAGCCAGCACGGAAGCGGCGCATCCCCGCGCACTGTCCGCGACGTCGTCTTTGTGGACGGCATCCGCACACCCTTCGGCAGGGCCGGCGAGAAAGGAATCTACGCCGGGACCCGGGCCGATGACCTGATCGTCAAATGCATCCGCGGCCTGCTGCGCCGCAATCCGTCCCTTCCGGCGGAGCGGATCGATGAAGTAGCTGTCGCCGCCACCACCCAGACCGGGGACCAGGGGCTCACCCTCGGCCGGACCGCCGCGCTGCTGGCGGGACTTCCGCGCACGGTCCCGGGCTTTGCCATCGACCGGATGTGCGCCGGCGCCATGACCGCCGTGACCACCACGGCAGGCAGCATCGGTTTTGGCGCCTACGACGTGGTGATCGCCGGCGGAGTGGAGCACATGGGCCACCATCCCATGGGCTCCGGCGCAGACCCCAACCCGCGGTTCATGTCCGAGCGCCTGGTGGACCCGGCGGCCCTGAACATGGGCAACACCGCCGAAAACCTGCACGACCGGTTCCCGGCGATCACCAAGCAGCGTACCGATGCCTACGCGGTGGCCTCTCAGGACAAGCTTGCCGCCGCCTACCAGGAAGGCAGGATCCAGCCGGACCTGGTTCCGGTGGCCGCCCGGAAGCCGGGCCAGGGCTGGACCGTCCACAGCAAGGATGAACCACCCCGCCCCGGCACCACGATGGCGGACCTCGAATCCCTTCGCACGCCCTTCCGCGCGCACGGCAGGGTCACCGCCGGAAACGCCGCCGGGCTGAACGACGGCGCGACAGCCGCTGTCCTGGCGTCCTCCGAGGCCGCCGCCGAACTGGGGCTGCCCGTGAAGATGCGGCTGGTCAGCTACGCGTACGCCGGCGTGGAACCCGAGGTCATGGGCATCGGACCGGTACCGGCCACCGAGAAGGCCCTCAAGAACGCCGGCCTGACCATCGACGACATCGGCCTGTTCGAGATCAATGAAGCTTTCGCCGTGCAGGTCCTAAGCTTCCTGGACCACTACCGCATTGCCGACGACGACCCCCGGGTCAACCGCTACGGCGGGGCGATCGCCGTGGGCCATCCGCTGGCATCATCAGGAGTCCGGCTGATGATCCAGCTGGCCCGACAGTTCGAGGAGGACCCCTCGGTGCGCTACGGCATCACCACCATGTGCGTGGGACTGGGAATGGGTGGCACAGTGATTTGGGAGAACCCGCACCACCCCGACTACAGCGGAGCCCCCTCGGGGCAGACCGCCGCCACCACCGTTTCCGAAGGAGCCACCGCATGAGCGCCGCAGATTACCGCAAGTTGGCGGATCTTTTCCCCAACGAAACTGTCACCCACTCCTACGTGCAGGACATCGTCCTTCCGGGCACGGACGGCAAGCCGGGACCTGGCACATTCGCCCTCATCACCCTCGATAACGATCTCGACCACACCAAGCCCACCACCCTGGGCCCCAACACGCTGGTGGAACTCGGTACGGTCCTGGAGGGCCTTCGCGAACGTGCTGCCCGCGGCGAGATCGTGGGCGTCGGCGTCACCGGAAAACCGCACTACCTCGTGGCCGGTGCGGACCTCTCCGCGGTGAAATCGCTGGAAAAGCGTGAGCACGGCCTGTGGATGGCACAGTTGGGCCACGACGTCTACGCCACCCTGGCCAACCTTGGCGTCCCCAGCTTTGCCTTCATCAACGGGGCAGCGCTGGGCGGTGGCCTGGAAATCGCCCTGCAGTCCACGTACCGCACCGTGTCCACCGGTGCCGGGGCCCTGGCCCTGCCGGAGGCATTCCTTGGGCTCGTTCCCGGGTGGGGCGGCGTCTACATCCTCCCCCGCCTGGTGGGCCCGGAGAACGCCGTCAAGGTCATGATCGAAAACCCGCTCAGCAACAACCGGACTCTGTCCGGCCCGCAGGCGTTCGCGCTGGGCATCGCCGACGCCCTCTTCGAACCCGCGGATTTCCTGGAACAGTCGCTGGCATGGGCCGCGGAAGTCATCTCCGGCGGCGTCGTTCCGGAACGCGCCAACGCCGTCGACCCTTCCGCCACCGGGGTGGAAGCCCGCTGGCAGGCCGCAGTTGCGGCCGGCCGCAAGTTCGTGGAGGCCAAGACGTCGGGCGCGTCGCCGGCGCCGGGCAAGGTCCTTGACCTCCTCGAGGCCAACCGCACCATGACGGCGGCGGAATCCGCCGCCGTTGAGTGCGAGACGCTGGCCGAGTTGATGCAGACCGATGAGTTCCGCTGCACCGTGTACGCGTTCCTGGACCTGGTGCAGAAGCGCGCCAAGCGGCCCGCCGGGGCGCCCGACCGCAAACTGGCCCGCCCCGTCACCAAGGTGGGCGTGGTGGGCGCCGGACTCATGGCCGGCCAACTGGCGCTGCTCTTCGCACGCCAGCTCAAGGTGCCCGTTGTGCTGACGGACATCGACCAGGCCCGCGTTGACAAGGGCGTGGCCTACGTCCATGCAGAAGTGGACAAGCTGCTGGGCAAGAAACGCCTCAGCCAGGACGCTGCCAACCGCACCAAGGCGCTGGTGACCGGCTCGGTATCCAAGGACGCCTTTGCGGATGCGGACTTCGTGATCGAGGCGGTCTTCGAAGAACTCAGCGTCAAGAAGCAGGTGTTCAAGGAGGTTGAGGCGATTGTCTCGCCGGAATGCATCCTGGCCACCAACACGTCGTCCCTGTCCGTGACGGCGATGGCCGAGGACCTGGAGCACCCGGAACGCCTGGTGGGGTTCCACTTCTTCAACCCCGTGGCCGTGATGCCGCTGCTGGAGGTTGTCCGCGCCCCGCGGACAGACGACGCCGTGCTGGCCACTGCATTTGAACTGGCGAAGGCCTTGAAGAAGAGCGCCGTGCTGGTCAAGGATGCGGCCGCGTTCGTGGTCAACCGCATCCTCCTGCGGCTGATGGGAGAGGTCACCGCGGTATTCGATGAGGGAACCCCGGCCGAGGTGGCCGACAACGCCTTGCGGCCCATGGGACTTCCCATGACCCCCTTCACGCTCCTGGCCATGGTGGGCCTCCCCGTGGCACAGCACGTCCAGGAGTCACTGCACGCAGCATTCGGCGACCGCTTCCCGGTCTCCGCCAACCTGGCTGCGCTCATCGACAACAACGTCAAGGCGCTCTGGGAAACTGCACCTGACGGCACCCGGGCTATCCCCGCCTCCACCCTTGAACTGCTGTCCTTCGGCTCCAGCCCCTCCACCGGGGAGCAGGTGCTGCGGCGCGTCCAGGATGCACTGGCCGAGGAGATTGGCCTGATGGTGGACGAGGGCGTCGTGGCAGGACCTGAGGACGTGGACCTGTGCATGATCCTTGGCGCCGGCTGGCCCCTGTTCCTCGGTGGCATCACGCCTTACCTGGACCGGGTGGGAGCGTCGGAGCGTGTGAACGGACGGCGTTTCCTGGCCCCCGGCGTGGCGTCCCGCCCCGCCTAGGCGCTTCGGTCCAACCTGGCCATCCCCACCAGGCGCTGCGGGCGGGGATGGTCAGGCAGGAACCAGGCGGCCGCCGTCGAGCGCCAGAAGGCGGTGGGCCGCCGAACGTGCGTAGCCCAGGTCATGGGTAACCAGCACGACGGCGGCGCCTTCCGCGGCTGCCCGGCGGACGGCTGCATCCAGCAGGGCCAGCCCGTCGCCGTCCAGCGCCACAGTGGGTTCATCCAGTGCCAGGACGGCCGGCTTGCGCGCCAGGACGGTGGCCAGGGCCAGGAGGCGCTGGGCTGACGCCGGCAGTTCGGCGGGGTGTTCGCGCGCAGCGCCTGCCAGCCCGACTGACTCCAGCGCCGCCGCAGCACGGCGGGCTGCCTGGGCCGGACCCACCAGGCGGTCAAGACCAAAACCGACCTCCCGCACGGCGGACCGTTCGAACAGTTGGTCGCGGGGCTGCTGGAACAGCAAGCCCACCGAGGCCGCCGTCCGCCCCACGGGTGCGCCGGAGATGTTGGCACCCCGCACCTGCACCGACCCCGCGCTGGGGCGAAGCAGTCCGTTGAAATGCCGCAGGAGGGTGGATTTTCCCGCCCCGTTGGGTCCGGTCACCGCGACGATCTCCCCCGGATGGACGGCAAGCTCGACTCCCCGCAGCACGGGTGCAACGCCACCCGGATGCCCCGCTTGAACAATTCTTCGCCGCCACCTGCCGGCCCCCGGCCCGCCCGGGTACGCGAAGTCGACACCCCGCAGCTCCAACGCGGGGGTACCCGTCTGCGGCACCACGGGACGGGGTCCGGCAACCGCTGCCGCCGCGGCGGCGGGGCGGCGGATGGCCGGCGGCACCGCCCCGGAGCAGGCCCCCATGGCGGCGGGCGGACCGCTGGCGGTGACGGTCCCGCCGGACAGCACCACCCACGTCCCGGCCTCCAGGAGCAACGGATCGATGGACTGGCTAAGGATGACGACGGCGGTCCCCCGGGCCAGGAGGTCCCGCACCACAGCGGCGAGCCCGTCGGCGCCGGCCGCGTCAAGGGAGGCGAACGGCTCGTCCATGACCAGCACCGGCGGCCCGGTAATGATGGCGCAGCCGATTGCCAGCCGGCGGAGCTGGCCGCCCGAGAGCCGGGCCGGGTCCTGTTCCAATTGATCGTGCAGGCCCAACAACGCTGCGGTGCGCCCCACCGCGGCTTGCATGGCGGTACGTTCCATCCCGGAGTTCTCCAGGCCGAACGCGAGTTCCTCGGCCACGGTGGACCGGACGGTGGACAGGACCGTGGCTGCATCCTGTGGAACGAAACCCACGTGCCGGCCCCACTGGGCGGGATCGATCCGGGGGTCGTCGGGGCCGCCGTCGAACTCGAGCCGGGAACCGGACAGCTCCAGGAAGCCGGCCAGCGCTCCGTGGCCACCCGGCGGCAGCCACGCAGCGAGCAGGCGGCCCAAGGTTGACTTGCCGCTGCCGGAGGCACCCAGGATCGCCGTGAAGGAACCTGCCGTGAAGGAAACCGTGACGTCGCGCAGGGCCGCTGTTTCGTCGTCGTGGAATGTGAAGGACCGGATGCCGGCCGCCAGGACCGGGAGGTTGCCGTGAACGGCGGTGTCGGCGTCCCTCAGGCGCTCAGGCACTGGCACCTGCCTGTACCAGCCGCAGCACCAGCGCCGCCGCGGCCGCCAGCACCAGGACGGCCCGTGCCGTGCGCTGCAGCCGCGAGTCGGGCACTTCCCGGTAGCTGGTGCGGGGTCCGGTGTTGCTGAGTCCCCGTGCTTCCAGGGCCGCGGACCGGGTGCCGGCATCCTCCACCAGGGACAGGACCAAGGGGACAGCCTGGAGCCGGAACGCGGCAAGCCTGGACAGGAGGTTCCGTGTCACTACCAGCCCCCGCGACTCCTGGGCCTGGCGGATCCGCCGCGCCCGGGCGCTGATGGCCGGCAGCAGTGTCAGGGTGGAGGCCAGGACGAACGCAAACCGGCCCTGCACGCCGCGGGCGGACAAAGCCGCCACGAGGTCCGGGAGGCTGACGTTGAAGGAGAAGACCAGCAATGCCAGGACCACGGCGCCCAGCTGGAGGATCCGCTGGCCGGCGAACCCGAGTCCTTCCACCGTGACGCGAGCAGGCCCCCATGCGGCCAGGACGGTGGTCCCCTCGGGGAAGAACAGCCCGTGCAGCATCAACAGTGACAGGCCCAGGGGAACCAGGATTGCCGCGGCGGCAGCCAGGACGCGGCGGGCGGTCCCGCCTGCCGCCGAAAGACCCAGGGAGGCGCCAATCACGGTGAGCGACAGCGGCCAACTGCCGGCCGCCGTCGTGATGACCGCTGTACTCCCGGCAGCAGCCAGCAAGGTCAGCGGATTCAGGCGCACCGGCCTGGCCGGCCCGGCGGCACTGCGTTCAGGGGATGCGGTCACGGCGGTGCGGTCAGTGGTCCCGGGCAGCGCCCTGTGCCGGCGCCTCGGTGGTCCCGGCCGGGACCTTGCCTGCCAGGACACGGTGGCGGCGCAGGAACGGGAACTGCTGCCGGGCCCTGCGCGGCAAAGCATAGACGAGGATGGCCACGATGGTGAACACGATCGCCTTGTCCATGGGGTCGGAGATCAGTGCCTGCTTGGTGATGGCCGCCAGGAGGGTGTCACCCATGGCACGGAAGGCGCTCACGATCGCGCCGGTGGCCACGCCCGAGGTTCCGCCGAAGACAAACGCGGCCACGGGGGCAGACACCACACCGGCGATGATGCCGGTGACGAAGCCGGCCACCGGGGCGAGGTAGAAACGGCGGAAGAGGCCGTAGCGGGCGGCGAGCCCGGCCAGGCAGCCGATGAGTGCGGCGCCTGCCGCGAAAGGCAGCACGGTGGGGTTGAAGAACGACCAGACGATGCTGCTGAGGGCGCCCGTGGCAGCGCCCGCGGCGGGACCGGCCAGGACGGCGATCAGCACGGTACCGATGGCGTCAAGGTAGAAGGGCACCAGGGTGCTGCCGACGAACTGGCCCAGCACGATGTTCAGGACCAACGCCACCGGGATCAGCACCAAGGTGGATGCGGGAAGCGTGGGCAGGACGGCCGCGATGAGCAGGACCGCCCCGGCCAGGAAGCCGGAGAGTGCGATCAGGGCCGAGGCACTGCCGGGGCCTCCGGTGATGTCCGCGGGCTGGTTCAGGACCAGGTAGACGTAGGTTGCGGCGATGGCCAGGGCGCCGAGGATCTCCAGCAGCCGGCGGCGGCGGGCCGCCGGGCGTTCCTGGGACGGAAGCGTCAGGGAGGGCGATGACATGGGAAATGTTCCTTCGGGTGCGGGCAGTGGCCCGGCAGAACCGGGCTGGGGTGGGGCTGCCTATGTCACCTCGGCAGCAGCCGGCGGCAACTGCGCCGGGCCGGTCCGTGGCCCATTCTACCGGGCATTTCGGGGGTGGAAGCCGGCCGCGGTCCGGTAATCCTTCGCCGCCTGGTGGGCAGTCAGGCCGGCAGTCAGGCCAGCGGCAGTCCCAGCCGCCGGGCCAGGCCGCCGACGGCGGACACCAGCTCGCGGAAGGCCTGCTCCGGGTTGTTGCCGGAAACAATCCTGGCGTTCGGCGGAGCGCCCCATAGTCCGCGGAAATCGGCCACTGTGGTTCCCATCAGCAACGGCGAGCTGGTTTCGACGTCCACCGTGGCCGGGCGGACGTCGTACTCGAGCGTGCCGGCGGCAACTCCGGCGGCGAAGAAATCATGGACGTGTGCCACATAGCCCTGGTCGTACAGCCGGTGGAACTCGAAGTAGAACCGCAGTGCGTCGGACAGATGGCGGATGAGGGTGTTGCCGGATGTGCTGCGCAGGCCCTCAGGCTGGTCCGGCAGGACCAGTTCCGGCACGGCTGCACCGGCGGACTCGGCGAGTTGCCGGACGTGTTCCGGGCGCAGCTCCATCCGCTCGGTGGTGTCCAGCGAACAGACGATCGGCAACTTGGCCAGCGGCTTGCCGCGGTACGCCGCGAACACCTCCTTGGCCGCGTGCGGGTCCACATGCGTGTTCCACTCGGCCGTCGGGGTGGTGTTCCCCTGGTGGTAGAAGCTCCCGCCCATGATCACCACGCCGGCCAGGAGGTCCGGCAGGCCGGGCTCCCGGCGGAGTGCCAAGGCGAAGTTGGTCAGCGGCGCCGTGATCAGGGCGGTGAGCTCCCCCGGCCTGGCGCGGGCGTGTTCGATCCACAGGTCGACGGCGTTCCGCGCCGAGACCTGTCCGGCGGGCTCGGGCAGCACCGCGTATCCGATCCCCTGCGGCCCATGCGTTTCGGGGGTGGTGGTCAGCGGAATGGACAGCGGCCCGCGCGCCCCGATGGCCACCTCGACGCCCGGTCTGCCGCACAGCTCCAGCAGTGCGAGGGTATTCCGGGCCACCTGGTCGGCGTCCACGTTTCCCGGTGTCGCAGTGACGGATACGAATTCCGTCTTCGGCAGCGCGGCGAGGTAGGCCAGGGCGAGGGCGTCGTCGATGCCGGTATCGACGTCGAGCAGATATGAGGTCACAGTCGCGGTACGGGGCTTGTGGGTCTCCGGTGTCCTAGAAGAGGGCAACCTTGGGAACGGTGGGGAAAATCGCATCCAGCTCTGCGAGGTCTTCGGCCGTGGGCTGCCAGTCGGCGGCCGAGGCGTTCTGGCGGACCTGCTCCGGTTTGGTGGCACCCGCGATCACGCTGGCCACGGACGGCTGTGCAGCCAGCCAGGAGAAGGCCACCTCCACCTCGGTCAGGCCGCGTTCCTTGGCAAACAGGCTGAACCGGCCCAGCTGGTCCCAGTCGGCGTCCTCCACCATGTTGGTGCGTGTGTGGCTGAGGCGGGAACCGTCGGGCGCGTGGCCGGGCGCGTACTTGCCCGTGAGCAGGCCGTTGGCCAGCGGGAAATAGGGCAGGACGCCCAGGCCAAGGGCTTCGGCGGCGGGGGTGACTTCCTGCTCTGCCCGGCGGTCCAGGAGGTTGTAGTGGTTCTGGGTGGAAACGAAGCGTGCGCCGCCGAGTTCCCGGGCCACGTACTCGGCCTGGGCGATCTGCCATCCGGCCCGGTTGGAGTGGCCGATGTACCGTACCTTGCCGCTGCGGACGAGGTCGTCGAGAGCGGCGAGGGTCTCGTCGATGGGCGTCAGCGGGTCCGGGGTATGGAACTGGTAGAGGTCGATCCAGTCGGTGCCGAGCCGCCGCAGTGACGCTTCGACGGACTGGATGATGTAGCGGCGCGAGCCCCGGTCACCGAAGTCGGGGCCGTTCGCGCCCTTGGCGTCCATCCCGAACTTGGTGGCCACCACAGCCTGGTCCCGCCGGTTTCCCAGCGCCTTTCCCAGCATGGTCTCGCTCAGTCCCGGTTCCCGGCCGTAGTTGTCCGCGACGTCGAACAGCGTGATCCCGGCCTCCAGGGCTGCGGAGACGACGGCGTCCGTGCCTTCCTGCGACTCAGTGGCGGTGTTGGCGCGGCCCAGGTTGTTGCATCCGAGGCCCACCGTGGAGACGGTGAGGCCTGATTTTCCAACGCGGCGGTAACTGGTCACGGACGACTCCTAGAGGCTGAAGCTGTTGGCGGGCTTGGCTGAGTGCTTGAGTTTGAACTGCCCGGGTTCGGTATAGGGGGCGGCACCAATGCTGAGCTTGGTGAAGTCAAGGTCCTCGCCGCGGGCGCACACCTTGATGGCATTAACGGCCTTGTTCACCTCCGGGCAGAGGCAGAAAATGTTGAGTTTGTAATCCGTGAACTCAGACCTTTCCACCGTTCCAAGGCCCCGCCAGGCAAGGTGGCTGATGAGCGCATCTTTGGCCTTCTGCTCCAGGTAGCGGTCCCGCTCCGTGCCCTCCCTGGTCTTGAGGGCGAACTGGGCCACCACCCAGGACTGCTCCTCGTTGGGGATTTCGGCGTAGCCGTCCTCCTGGCACTGGGCTGCGAAGGCATCCAGCAGGCTCTCGGCACCCTCGGCGTCGCTGACGTCGGTTTCCTCGGTCTTGCTCTGGTGCCCCACGACGCCGAAATTCATGACGAACTGGGAGTACTCCTCATCGAACCAGGCTTCCCGGAAGTGGAGGGTGCCCTCGTCGTCGCGCTTGTAGACCCTGACTATGCCGCTCATATGCGTCCCTTTGTAAACCATTCAACGTCGGTACCGTCGAAAGGCGCCTGCTGCGCCTTCACGGCATGGAAAAGCTCATCCGCGGCCGCCTGGATGTCCTCGACCAGCCGTTGGGGGTAGCGCATGGACACGCTGTGCTCGGCGAATTCGTCCTGGTCGTCGATGAAGACGCCGCGAGATTCGGTGCGGATCACGTCCAGGTCCATGTCGATCACATGGAACTCCGTAACGGCGGGCCGGATGTCCGTCCATTCGTGGCCCACGGCGAGGTCGATGTAGAGCCGCACGCCGGCGGGATGGGCAGAATCGTAGAACGTGGCCACCCAGTCGCCCTGCCGCGGCACCAGGAGCACGGCGTCCGAGCGCGTATAGAACGCGGCGCCGGGGCGCGAACAGAACTCGTTGGTGCCCTGGAAGATCCACCAGCCATGCCGGTCTTCGCCAAGGTACCGGCCGGGGACCACCCAGTGCGCCTTGCCGTTCCATTTCCGGTTGCGGGAGACCACCAGCTGCCCGGGCTGGAGTTTGCCGGGCACGCGGGTGGTGGTGGTATGCAGAACCGGCCCCGACTCCCCCACGGCCCCCGGGTATTTCAGTGCGTCTTCGTCCCTCACAGGATCGGGAGGCTGCCAGTGGTGGGGTGCTGCTGCCCGGGCAGGGGACGCGCGAACGGGACCTTTGTACCCAAAACCTGCGCGACGATGTCGTGCGTTATTTGCTGGGCGGTGAGCCCCACGCGCTCCATGACCTGGGCGCGGGTGCCGTGGTCGAGGAACTCGACGGGCAGGCCAACCTCGTTCAGGGCGGTGTCCACCCCTGCCGCGCGCATTTCCTGCCGGATGCGGGAGCCGACTCCGCCGGCCCGGACGCCGTCCTCGATGCAGACCACCAGGCGGTGGTGCGAGGCCAGCGCGATGATGGAGCGGCGGACCGGGAGCACCCAGCGCGGATCCACCACTGTGCTGCTGATGCCTTGGGCACCGAGCCGGTTGGCGACATCGAGGGCGAGCTCGGACATGGCACCCACGCTGACGATCAGGACGTCGTTCTCGGTGGATCCGGAGGGTCGGCGGGCCAGGATGTCAACGCCGTCGCTGAGCCGTTCGAGGGCGTCCACTTCGGGACCCACGGATCCCTTGGAGAAGCGGACCACACTGGGCGCGTCGCTGATGGCCACCGCTTCCCGCAGTTCTTCCCGGAGGCGGCTGGCGTCGCGTGGTGCGGCGAGGTGGAGGCCAGGAACGATCTGGACCATGGCCATGTCCCACATGCCGTGGTGGCTGGCGCCGTCCGGGCCGGTCACGCCGGCGCGGTCCAGCACGATGGTGACGCCGGCCTTGTGGAGGGCGACGTCCATCAGCAACTGGTCGAAGGCCCGGTTCAGGAAGGTGGCGTAGACGGCGACGACGGGGTGGAGGCCGCCGAACGCCATGCCGGCAGCAGCGGTGAGGGCGTGCTGCTCTGCGATGCCGACGTCGACGACGCGTTTCGGGTGCTTGGCCGCGAACTTGTGCAGGCCCACCGGGATCAGCATGGCGCCGGTGATGCCGACGATGTCTTCGCGTTCGTCGGCGATGGCGGCGATCTCGTCGGCGAAGACGGACGTCCAGGACTGCGCGCCGCCGGTGCCCGTTGGTTCGCCGGTTTCGGGATCGATGATGCCTACCGCATGGAACTGGTCCGCTTCATGGGCGCGGGCCGGCGCGTAGCCATGGCCCTTTTCGGTCATGGCGTGGACGATGACCGGGCCGCCGTAGTTCCTGGCGGTGGAGAGCGCATGCTCCATGGCCTGGAGGTTGTGGCCGTCCACCGGTCCGATGTACTTCATGCCGAGGTCCTCGAACATGCCCTGCGGAGCCCACCAATCCTTGATGCCTTTTTTCATGGCGTGCAGGCTCTTGTAGGTGAACTGTCCTGCGGGGCCGCCGTTCTGGAGCTTCTTCTTCCACCAGTCCAGGGCGCCTTCATAGGCGGGTGCGGCGCGGAAGGAGTCGATGGTGGGGCGCAGGGACGCGAGGTAGTCGGCAAATCCGCCCACGGTCGGGGCGTAGGAACGGCCGTTGTCGTTGACTACGATGACAACCCGGCGTTTCTTGTCCGCGGCGATGTTGTTGATGGCTTCCCAGGCCATGCCACCGGTCAGGGCGCCGTCGCCCACGATGGCCACCACGTGCCGGTCGCCTTTGCCGGTGAGCTGGCGGGCCCGGGAGATGCCGTCCGCCCAGGACAAGGATGAGGATGCGTGCGAGCTTTCCACGATGTCGTGTCCGGACTCCGCGCGTGAGGGGTAGCCGGAGAGGCCGCCTTCCTGCCGGAGGGTACTGAAGTCCTGGCGTCCGGTCAGGAGTTTGTGGACGTAGGACTGGTGGCCCGTGTCAAAGACGATGCTGTCGCGGGGGGAATCGAAGGTGCGGTGGACGGCCAGCGTCAGTTCCACCACGCCAAGGTTGGGTCCGAGGTGTCCGCCCGTCTGTGAGACGTTCGTGATCAGGAACTCCCTGATCTCCGAAGCCAGCTGCTCCAGCTGTTCCTCGGTCAACTCGTTCAGGTCCTGCGGATTCCGGATGGTGTCCAAGATTCCCAATGACCCCTCCTTCGGGTGGTAGACGTGCCGTTTAACTCTAACGCCTTGGCTTGGTTGCAAAGCCGAAGCCCCGGCTGGTCGGGGACCGGCCGGGGCTTCGGGGAGGATGCTGGCTGCGCAGCTGTTCCGCTAGTTCGCGGAGATCTGCCGCAGCACGTACTGCAGGATGCCGCCGTTGCGGTAGTAGTCGGCTTCACCCGGGGTATCGATGCGCAGGACCGCGTCGAAGCTCGTGGTGGTGCCGTCTTCGGCCGTCGCGGTGACCTTCAGGGTCTTCGGCGTGGTGCCTTCGTTCAGGGCGGTGACGCCCTCAACCGCGAAGGTTTCCGTGCCGGTCAGGCCCAGGCTGGCGGCGTTCTGGCCGGCCGGGTACTGCAGCGGAAGGACGCCCATGCCGATCAGGTTGGAGCGGTGGATGCGCTCGTAGCTTTCGGCGATGACGGCCTTGACGCCCAGCAGCGCCGTGCCCTTGGCGGCCCAGTCGCGGGACGAACCGGAGCCGTACTCCTTGCCTGCCAGGACCACCAGCGGGGTACCGGCTGCCTGGTAGTTCTGCGCGGCGTCGTAGACGTAGGCCTGGGGGCCGTCTGCCTGGGTGAAGTCGCGGGTGAAGCCGCCTTCGACGCCGTCGAGCAGCTGGTTCTTGATCCGGATGTTGGCGAACGTGCCGCGGATCATGACCTCGTGGTTGCCACGGCGCGAACCGTAGGAGTTGAAGTCCTTGCGCTCCACGCCGTTGGCCAGGAGGTACTGGCCCGCCGGGGTGTCGGACTTGAAGGAACCGGCCGGGGAGATGTGGTCGGTGGTGACGGAGTCGCCAAGCTTCAGCAGCACGCGCGCACCGGTGATGTCCTTGACCGGCTCCGGCTGGGCCTGCATGCCCTCGAAGTACGGGGGCTTCCGGACGTAGGTGGACTTCTCGTCCCAGGCGAAGGTGTCGCCGGCGGGGGTGTCCAGGGCCTTCCAGCGGTCGTCGCCTTCGAAGACGCCCTCGTAGCCGCGGGCGAACATGCCTTTGTCGATCGAGGAGTCGATGACCTGCTGGACCTCGACCGGATTCGGCCAGATGTCCTTGAGGAAGACATCGTTGCCGGCCTCGTCCTGGCCCAGGGCATCGTTTTCGAAGTCGAAGTCCATGGTTCCGGCCAGGGCGTACGCGATGACCAGCGGCGGGGAGGCCAGGTAGTTCATCTTGACGTCCGGGTTGATCCGGCCTTCGAAGTTGCGGTTGCCGGAGAGGACGGCGGTGACGGAGAGGTCGTTGGCCTGGATGGCCTCGGAGATCTCGGGGTCGAGCGGGCCGGAGTTGCCGATGCAGGTGGCGCAGCCGTAGCCCACGATGTAGAAGCCGAGCTTCTCAAGGTACGGAGTCAGGCCCGACTTGTTGTAGTAGTCGGTGACCACCTTGGAGCCGGGAGCCACGGAGGTCTTGACCCAAGGCTTCGCGGCCAGACCCTTTTCCACGGCGTTGCGGGCCAGCAGTGCGGCGGCCAGCATCACGGAGGGGTTGGACGTGTTGGTGCAGGAGGTGATCGAGGCGATCGACACGGCTCCGTGGTCCAGTTCGAACTCGCGGCCGTCGGCGGTGGTGACAGCCACCTTCTTGGACGGACGTCCGTTGGACTTGGGACCGTGGGCGTGCGGGGCCTGCTCGGTAAGGTGGGTCGCCGAGGCGGTGAAGGACGGCGAGTCGGAAGCCGGGAAGCTCTCGTCGATCGCTTCGTCCAGGCTGCCGTCGGCGAGGTCCACCTTGACGTAGTTGCGGAGGTCCTCGCGGAACTGGGCCTTGGATTCGGTGAGGATGATGCGGTCCTGCGGGCGCTTCGGTCCGGAGATCGACGGAACGACGGTGGACAGGTCCAGCTCGAGGTACTCGGAGAACTTGATCTCACGGGAGGGGTCGTGCCAGAGGCCCTGCTCCTTGGCGTAGGCCTCGACCAGGGCGACGTTCTCGTCTGACCGGCCGGTGAGGCGCAGGTAGTCGAGGGTGACGTCGTCGATCGGGAACATGGCGGCGGTGGAACCGAATTCGGGGCTCATGTTGCCGATGGTGGCGCGGTTGGCCAGCGGCACAGCCGCGACGCCTTCGCCGTAGAACTCGACGAACTTGCCCACCACGCCGTGCTGGCGCAGCTGTTCGGTGATGGTGAGGACGACGTCGGTGGCGGTGGCACCGGCCGGGATGGATCCGGTCAGCTTGAAGCCGACGACGCGCGGGATCAGCATGGAGACGGGCTGGCCCAGCATGGCAGCCTCGGCCTCGATGCCGCCGACGCCCCAGCCGAGCACGCCCAGGCCGTTGACCATGGTGGTGTGCGAGTCGGTGCCGACGCAGGTGTCGGGGTAGGCGCGCAGGGCACCGTCAACCTCGCGGGTCATGACGGTGCGGGCCAGGTATTCGATGTTGACCTGGTGCACGATGCCGGTTCCCGGCGGGACGACCTTGAAGTCGTCGAACGCGGTCTGGCCCCACCGGAGGAACTGGTACCGCTCGCCGTTGCGCTGGTACTCGATCTCCATGTTGCGCTCCAGTGCGCCGGAGTTACCGAAGGCGTCGATCTGCACGGAGTGGTCGATGACCATTTCCGCCGGTGCCAGCGGGTTGACCCGCTTGGGGTCGCCGCCGAGTTCCTTGACGGCTTCACGCATGGTGGCGAGGTCCACAACGCAGGGCACGCCAGTGAAGTCCTGCATGATCACGCGCGCCGGCGTGAACTGGATTTCAGTGTCGGGCTCGGCGTTGGGATCCCAACCGGCCAGTGCGCGGACGTGGTCGGCCGTGATGTTCGCGCCGTCCTCGGTCCTCAACAGGTTTTCAAGCAATACCTTGAGGCTGAACGGAAGGTTTTCTGCACCTTCAACGGAGTTCAACCGGAAAATTTCGTAATCGGTTCCGGCTACATTAAGTTTGCCTTTTGAACCGAAGCTGTCCACAGTGCTCATCGCAGGACTCCTCTCGCAACAGTTTCATCTTTGTCGCGCGGTTGACCGCCTGCTAGTTAGGATGCCCTAAGTAGTTCGAGGGCCCGAAAATTGCACACGGCCGGCCGAGAATTCGGGCGCGACGTGGGACTACTACGGCCATCGTAGTCCAAAACGCCGGTGGCATCACGGACCGGGAGCCAGCAGTGCCACGGTCTCCAGGTGGTGGGTGTGGGGGTACAAGTCGAAGGCACGGAGCCCGGCGAGTTCCCAGCCCGAGCGCCGAAAGTAACCGAGGTCACGGGCAAACGACGCCGGATCGCAGGACACATAGGCAACGGCACGGGGCTGCGAGGCAATGAGTTGCCCGACGACGGCTTTCCCAGCCCCCGCACGGGGCGGATCGAGGACAAGAGCGTCGAAATTCCGCGGTTTCTGGCGGAGCACGCGCTCCACGCGGCCCTGGACCACCTCCACCTGCGGAGCGGAATGGAGGTTCTTGCGTGCATCGCGGCTGGAGCCGGGTGCACCTTCGACCGACAGGACGGACCCGGTCTCCCCCACGGCATCGGCCAGCACGGCAGTGAACAATCCGGCCCCGGCGTACAGATCCGCCACCACCGCCCCGGGGTGCAGGAAGCCGCCGCCGCGCAGGAATTCCGTGACGGCGCCCACAAGTGTCCCGGGCGCGTCGCGGTGGATCTGCCAGAAGCCCGCGCCCGACACGCGGTAATCGTGGCCGGCCGCCGTTTCCTGCACCCACGTCCGTCCCCGGACCTGGGTCGCGTCGCCGCTGACCGGATCGAACGCCGCCACGGATACCTCCGCCGGCAGTCCGGCGGCAATGGCCCGCAGCCGCTTGTCCTTGGTTCCCGGCGCCGGAGCCAGGAGCACCAGTGGGCGGGAGCCGTTCGCCGGAGCCGCCACCTCAACGCGTTCGATGCCCTGCAGGTCCAGCTCCCACAGGCGGAGGGCGTTGACCGCTTCCGTGGCCAGCGGCATATCCCGCACCGGAACGATATGCCCGGAACGGTGCGCGTGCATCCCCAGCTTGCCGCCGGGGGTGACCGAAAAGCTCGCCCGCGTCCGCCACCCGAGGCCGGAGCCGTCGTCGTGCGCCTCCCCCACGGCTTCGACGCTGCCGGCCCACACGGACGGTGCAGGGTCAACGCCGGCGAGCCGGGTGAGCTGCTCGGCCAGGACGTCCGCTTTGAGTTGCCGCTGCCGGGCCAGCGTGATGTGCCCGAATTCGGCGCCGCCCACCGGCGGATGGCCGTGGCCCCAGGCCCGGGCTGAATCGGCGAGGTGCCAGAAGTGCTCCACCCGGTCCGGGGACGCTTCGAGGATCTCCACGGCGTCCGCCCGCCAGAACTTGGCGTGGTCGCCGGCATCGGTCAGCCGGACACGGACCTTTTCGCCGGGGATGGCGTGCCGGACAAAGACCACCCGGCCTTCGTGGCGGGCCACGCAGTGCCCGCCGTGGGCAACCGGCCCGACGTCGAGCACGGCCTCTTCGCCGGCGTGGCCGGCCTGGTCGGATGCCGACACTGCCGTGGGCGAGGTTCTTGCGGTCACTGGACGTCCTGCAGGTTCTTGGCTTCTTCGGATGATTTGAGCTGCCAGGGAACGCTGGCCACCATGACGCCGGGCTCGAAGTGCAGCCGGGTCTTGATCCGCAGCGCGGTCTGGTTGTGCACCAGCTGCTCCCACCATTTGCCCACGACGTATTCCGGAATGTAGACCACGATGAGGTCCCGCGGGGAGTCAAGGCGCATTTGCTTGACGTAGTCCATGATGGGCGTGACCGTCTCGCGGTACGGGCTGGCAAGGACCGTCAGCGGGACCGGGATTTCGAGCTTCTCCCAGTCGGTAATGGTGTGCGCGGTCTCTTCCGGGTCGATGTCCACGGTGATGGCGTCCAGCCGCGACGGCCTGGACGCGCGGGCGTAGGCAAGGGCACGCAGCACGGGCTTGCGGACGTGCGAGACCAGCAGCACGGCGTGGACCCGGGTGGGCAGCGCGCGCGGCGAGGAGTCCTCGTCCACGGCAAGTTCCTTGGCCACATTGTCGTAGTGCGCCCGGATGCTCCACATGATCAGGAAGAGGATGAACATGGCCAGCAGTGCGATCCAGGCGCCTTGCTGGAACTTGGTGATGAGGACGATGACCAGCACCAGGCCGGTCATGCCGAACCCGATGGTGTTGATGGTGCGGGATTTCAGCATCCGGCGCCGGACGGCCTTGTCCTTGACGAGTTTGAGTTCGCGGCCCCAGTGCCTGATCATGCCCAGCTGGCTGAGGGTGAAGGAGATGAAGACGCCCACGATGTAGAGCTGGATCAGCTTGGTGACGTCGGCGTCGAAGGAGATGATCAGCACCAGGGCGCCGGCGGCAAGGGCCAGCACGCCGTTGCTGAAGGCGAGCCTGTCGCCGCGGGTGCGCAGCTGCCGGGGCAGGTAGCCGTCCTGCGCCAGGATGGAGCCCAGCACTGGGAAGCCGTTGAAGGCGGTGTTTGAGGCGAACACCAGGATGACGCCGGTGGCTGCCACCACGATGTAGAACGGGATGGAACCGGGGCCGAAGATGGTCTGTGCGATCTGGCTGATGGCGGGGTTCTGGATGTAGCCCTCGGGCAGCGGCTTGCCGTCGAGCAGGAACTCCTTGGCCGGGTCCAGCACGATGTGGACCTTCGTGGCGTTCGCCAAGTAGATGATGCCTGCGAGCATCGCGGCACCGATGATGCCCAGGAGCAGCAGGGTGGTTGCCGCGTTCTTGCTTTTGGGGTGCCGGAAGTTGGGAACGCCGTTGCTGATCGCTTCGACACCCGTCAGTGCCGCGGCGCCGGAGGAGAAAGCCCGCAGGAGCAGGAAGGCACCGGCGAGGCCCACGAGGCCCTGGTCGAAGCCTTCGGTCGGGACGATGGTGAAGGCTGCAGACGGCGCCTGGCCAAGCTGCCCGGTGGCCGCCTGGAAGATGCCTACCGCGGTCATGCCCAGGATGGAGGCCATGAAGATGTACGTGGGGACCGCGAAGACGCTGCCCGCTTCCTTGATGCCGCGCAGGTTCACCAAGGCAAGGATGACGACGCCGATGGTGGCAATGATTGCCTGCTGGCCGTGCAGCGACGGTACAGCTGTGGTGAGGTACGCCGCGGCCGAGGACATGGACACGGCAACCGTCAGGACGTAGTCCACCAGCAGCGCGGAGGCAACAGTCAGGCCCGCGTACTTTCCCATGTTCACGTTGGCAATCTCATAGTCGCCTCCGCCGGAGGGATAGGCGTGGACGTTCTGCCGGTAGGAGGCAACGACGGTCAGCAGGACCACCATCACGGCCAGACCCACCAGCGGTGAAATCGCCACCGCACTGACGCCGGCCAAGGCAAGGGTCAGCAGGATCTCATCCGGGGCATAGGCAACGGACGACAACGCGTCCGACGCGAAGATCGGCAGTGCGATCTTTTTCGGCAGCAGGGTATGGGCAAGGCGGTCATTCCGGAAAGGCCTGCCCACCAGCACGCGTTTGACGGCGTTCAGTATTGTCAACACCCCACAAAGCTAGTCGGAATCGCGGACGATGTCATGACGGAGCCGGGCCGGGCCGAACCGCGGACGTGCCGGTAGAGTTCTAGCTGCACGATCGTGACGTACATACAGAGGAGATACGGTGGCGCATTTCGTGATCATGGGATGTGGCCGGGTGGGGGCAACGCTGGCGCACACGCTGGAGGATGCCGGCCATTCCGTGGCCATCATCGACCAGGACGACCGAGCGTTCCGCCGGCTCCGCCAGGGGTTCACGGGCCGGAAGGTCACGGGGGTGGGATTCGACCGGGACACCCTGAAGCAGGCCGGCGTCGGTGAAGCCTATGCCTTCGCGGCGGTGTCCAGCGGCGACAATTCGAACATCCTGGCCACCCGCGTGGCCCGCGAGACGTTCCATGTCCCGCACGTGGTTGCCAGGATCTACGATCCGGGACGTGCCGAGATTTACCAGCGCCTGGGCATTCCCACCGTGGCAGCCGTCCGCTGGAGCGCGGACCAGGTATTGCGTCGGATCCTGCCGGAGCAGCACCTCGCCGGCGATTTCCGCGAACCCTCCGGGCGCCTGGTCCTGGCTGAGCTGGACCTGGACGGTGGCTGGATCGGGCACCGGATCAGCAGCATCGAGAAGGCAGCCGGTGTCCGCGTGGCCTATCTCACGCGGTTCGGCGAAGGCCTGCTGCCGGACGCGGGCACCGCGTACCAGGACGGCGATACCGTGCACGCCATGCTGCAGGTGGACCGCAGCGCCCTGATCGCCCAGATCCTCGCCAAAGCCCCTGCCAAGGAGTATCAGTGAAAGTAGTCATCGTCGGCGCCGGCAGCGTCGGATCATCCATTGCCCGGGAGTTGCTGGCGCACAAGCATGAGATCCTCCTGATCGACCTGAAGCCGGAAGTGATCGGGCGCAGCGGCCTGCGCGGTGCCCATTGGCTGGTGGGTGATGCATGTGAGCTCTCGACGCTCCAGGGCGCCAAGGTGGAAGATGCCGACGTCGTGGTTTCCGCTACGGGTGATGACAAGGTCAACCTGGTGGTGTCGCTGCTGGCGAAGACGGAGTTCGGCGTGGGCCGTACCGTTGGCCGGGTCAACAACCCCAAGAACGACTGGATGTTCAACGACTCCTGGGGCGTGGACGTCGCGGTCAACACCCCGCAGCTGATGACTGCCCTGGTGGAGGAAGCCGTTGAGATCGGCGACCTTGTCCGGCTTCTGACGCTCCAGACCGGCGTTGCATCGCTGGTGGAGTTCACAGTGCCGCACGACTCGCACGTTATCGGCATGACCGTTGGGGACATCCACTGGCCGGAAGACGCCACCCTGGTGGCAATCCTCCGCGACCAGGCCCCCATCACCCCGAGCCGGGACGATGTCATTGACGGCGGCGACGAACTCTTCTTCGTCACCACGATCGCCGCCGAGGACAGGTTGCGTGAGCTTCTCTCCTCGGCTCCCGGCAGCATCGACGCCGGCACCCCGCCGCAGCCCGCCGTCGGCGTCCAGCATGCCGCAAGCGAATACGGTCCGGTGCCGGACGACGACGGCTTCGACGGCTAGGTGCCCCGGGCCCTGGGTCCTCAGGCGGCTGGGGGCATCAGGTGTCCTGGCCGGCGCCTGCCCGGTCTTCGGCTTCGGCCGGAGCCGGGCGGGTGACGAGCCACGCCACCCACACTCCAAGAATGTACAGGGGCGCGCCCATGATCAGGCGCGTCGTGGCGAGGGCGGCCAGGCCGTCTGAGCCCATCAGGTACAGGGGAACCTGCACGATGAGCCGGAGCGCCAAGACCGCAACGATGATCCAGGTGCCCAGCCGGTAGGCCTTGACCCGGTCCGGGTCTTTGCGCCATTCCACTCCCTCGTTGCGGATGAAACCGAAGAGGAGCCCGGCGACCGGCCATTTAACGATGATTGAAACCACCATCGCCAGGATGTAGGCGGCGTTGGTGAAGAAGCCGGGCAGGTAGAAATCCTCAGCCTTCCCGGTGGTGTTGGCCAGCCATGCCGAAATGCCGACGCCCACCACGCCCGCCAAGGCCTGGGTCAGGGGGCGCCGTTGTGCCAGCCTGGCGATGGTGAACGCAGCTGCCGATGCCAAGGCAGCAACCAGGGAGAGTGTGAGCTCCCGTGTCACGGTGAACGCCACGAGGAAAACCAACCCGGGAACAATGCTTTCCGCAATGCCCTGGACTCCCCCGGCGCTTCGCAGGACGTCCACCCTGCCGTCGTGGGTGCGGTGGAGCCCCGCCTTGGCCGCGTACTCCGCGGCCAGCCCGGCTACCGGCGACGGCGCGGCTGCCGGTGACGGGTCCGTACCCTGCCGCCGGCCCGGGGCGGCGTTTTCGGAGGACTGTTCGGGCTGCTGCTCGGTCATTCGTGCTCCTGGCGGGACATGATCTCGTAACGGGGATTAAAGATGGTGGGCATGTCCTTGCCGCGGGCAAGCATTCCTTCGACCCGGATCTCGGCGCCCGCTTCGATGCCCGGCACCCGTCGTCGGCCCAGCCACACGATGCGAAGCCGTGCGGGCTTGTTCCGTCCGGGGCCGAGGCCCGGCCGTCCGGTTCCGGTCTCGGAGACGATGGCAATGAACTCTGCCGTCCGGTCCGCGGGTACGAAAGTCACAGATTCGATGTGCCCCTGGCACAGCACGCGTCCCTTGTCCGGGAGTTGGGCCAATGGGGTCAGCCCACCGGACGCCTGGGCGGGTCCGCCATGTGCGGCCTCAGCCGATTTGGGTGATTTCGGGACCACGTTCTGGTTCCTCCAATGTGGGACCGGCGGGCGGAGGAGTAGCGGAGGCATCCTTGGGCAGCCGCAGCTGCAGGAGATCCCGCGGCGGCATGGGGCTGTCGCCCCGGACCACCACCACCTTCCGGAACAGGGTCTCCAACGGTTCGGCGGCGGGTCGCTCCAAGGCTGCGGGTCCACCCAGGACGCCGCGCAGGAACCAGCGCGGACCATCGACGCCGATGAAACGGGCCACGCGGTAGCCCTGGCTGCCGTCCGGAAGCCCGGCTGGGAGTTTGGCAACCAGCTCCGTGCCAAACGCGCCCTCCACCTCCTCGACCTGGCCGCCCTGGGCGCCGACCGACTGGCCGATCTGTTCGCGGATTTCGTCCCACAGCGTTTCTGTCTTGGGGGCGGCGAACGCCTGCAGTTGAAGGCTGGATCCGTTCAGGTCAAGGGTTACGGCCACCACCCGCTGCGTCGCCTCTTCAACCTCGAGGCGGAGCTGGAGTCCCTCGCTGGGCGTGATCAGCAGGGCACCGAGGTCCACGAAGCCGTCCCGGCTGCCTACCTCGGATTCGTCGAAGGGGCCATCCTGGCTGCGCGTTGAAGCGGCGGTTGGGCCTTCTTCGGATTCCGCTGCCGTCAGCTCTTCGGCCGGTTGCGCCGGCTCTTCCTTCTTGGCTTTCCTGCCGAGCCCAAAGACCATGGGTGACTCCTTCGTTCCTAGAATGTGCCAGTTCTCAAAATCTGCCGGCCGGGACCAGGTCCCGCCGTCGTTCGCGCTGGCGTGGCAGCGGTTGTGGGTGGAGGTGTCAGGCTCCGGGAACGTTGAACCCGCCGGTGGAGCCGAAGCCTCCCGCGCCGCGCACGGAACCGCTCAATTCGCTGACAGGAATGAAGTGCGCGTGTTCCACCCGCTGGATAACCATCTGGGCAATTCTATCGCCGCGGCGCAGCTCGATCGGCTGGGACGAGTCGGTGTTCAGCAGGGTAACCGATATCTCTCCGCGGTAGCCGGCATCCACGGTGCCGGGTGCGTTTACGATTGTCAGCCCGTGCTTGGTGGCGAGTCCGGAGCGCGGGTGGATCAGGGCGACGAACCCGTAGGGCAGGGCAATGGCCACACCCGTGGGGACCAGTTTGCGCTCCCCCGGCAGCAGGACCACGTCTTCGCGCGCGCGAAGGTCCGCTCCGGCGTCGCCCGGGTGTGCGTAGGAAGGAGCTTCCAGGTCCGGATCCAGCATCTTCAACTGGACCTGCACGGTAGGTGCGGCCGGGGATGCCGTGTCCGGGACGAGGTCTGCTGCGGTGGGATGTTCAGTCACAGTCACTCACTCTAACCCGCGCCCCCGCACCAGTCCCAGATGGCAGGATCCGGAGCCGCGGCACCCAAGATGAAATAGCGGACCAAAGGTGGAAAGCTTGGCATATGCCCGAATCAAGCACGCCAGCGTCCGTTCCCAGCACCCCCTCGGCCGGGACACCTGTCACGTACCAGGAGAAGCTCTGGCCCAACGCCTGGATTTGGGTCATTGCCGTGGGCGTCTCCGCGGCCGGCATCCTGGTCTTCGCACCCATCAGCATGGCGGCCGGGTATACCGCGGCGGTGGTGCTCCTTGCCATCATCAGCGTGCTCCTGGTCCTGTCCACGCCCACCATCACCGTTACCAGCGACGCACTGACGGTCGGACGGGCCAGCATCGACCGCAAATTCGTCGGCAGCGTTGAGCCGTTCACCTCCGGGGAGGCCACGGCAGAGCGGGGCACGAGGCTCAACGGGCTCGCCTACCTCTGCATCAGGGGCTGGATCGACCCCGTCGTGAAGATCGAGATCACCGACCCGGCCGACCGCACTCCGTACTGGCTCGCCTCCACCCGGCATCCTGACAAGCTGACCGCCGCCCTGACCCGGGGCTGAGCAAACAAGTATCCGCGGCAGCCTCCCCCGCCTGCGGGTTCTCCTCCTCCGCGCAGGGCGGTCCCTGACTCTTCGAGCCGGAATCAGGCGGAAAATCACGGCGCGCCCTGCCCCTTGAGCCAATTCCGCGCCACCGGGTGGCAGAGTTTCGATTGATAGTAATGCCAGGGTGGAGGATTTGTATGCAGGATCTACGGCTTGTAGGCGTGCACGACGACGGGACGCATCTCCTGTTGAGCGGGGCCGGCGGCGAGATGTTCCAGCTGCCGATCGATGAGGCCCTCAGGACGGCCAGCCGGTCAGCGGCCAAACCGCGGGCGGAGCGGCCGGCCGTTCCGATGTCCCCGAGGGATATCCAGGCCCGGATCCGCGCCGGTGCCACCGCTGCCGACGTGGCCGAGTTGTCCGGCATGCCGCTGGCCAAGGTGGAGCGTTACGAAGGTCCGGTCCTCGCCGAGCGCGAATACGTTGCGCAGCAGGCGCGGAAAGTCGAAGTAGCGGCGCCCTCTCCCGGCCACGACATCTACCGGTCCGCGTTCGGCGATTCCCCGGCCACCCTGGACGACATGGTTTCCCACCGGTTGTCCGCACACGGCATTGATCCCGCGACGGTGGAATGGGATTCGTGGCGGCGCCAGGACGGCACCTGGACGGTATCCGCGAGTTTTGAGGCCAAACCGGGCGGGACCTCCGGCATTGGCGAGGAGCCTCCGGCCCTGTGGACGTTCAGTCCGGCACGCAAGTCGCTGCAGAACACCAACCGGTGGGCACAGCAATTGAGTGAGCTTGAGCCGCTGGACGGACCTGTTCCGGCCCGCCGCCTCACCGCTGTATCGGACCGCCCCTTCGACTTTGAAACCGACGCGGATTCGTCCAAGGCGTCCGGCAGCCAGGGCGCCCCGGCCCAGGAGTCAGGCAAGGAGTCCGACGGCCTCCTGGATATGCTGCGGTCGCGGCGTGGCCAGCGGATAGGCGTCGACGAAGATTCTGATGACGCCTTGGCGCTGCTGCTGACCCATGGGGTACCGGCGGCCCATCCCCGCCCGTCCGAGGTGGTTCCCGAACCAGAGTCAAACGAACCGGAGCCCCAGGACGACCAGCGTGACGGACCGGCAGCCCAAGGTGATTCGTTTATCCGCCGCAGGGATGCCAGGCCGTCCATGCTGTCCAGGCTCAGCCTTATCCCGCCGCACCGCGACATCCAGGACGATGCTTTGCGGCTTCACGACGGCGTCAGCACGGACACGAGGGAAATCACGATTGCCGCGTCCCCGCAGAAACCTTCGGGCGGCAGCCAAGGTGCAGCACCAGGCGCCGGGCTGGATGAGTTGCTTGGCGGGAACGCCCGCCGCACCACGGCGAAGCCGGACGACGCTCCCCCCGCCACCGGCCAACTTCCGGAGGCCGAGGCGCCGGAACGGTCGGCTAAGCCAAAGCGATCCAGCGTCCCCTCCTGGGATGAGATCGTTTTTGGAACCCGAAGCGACTAGGAGCTTTTCTCGCAGCCCCTGATGGACTTGGGCACGTGCTAGGATCCCCAGCACGCGGCCGCGTGTAAAGCGCAATTACCAGGAGGTTCTCGGTGCCGGACACAACCTGCCATATGTCCATTTCGCTGGACGGCTTTGTCGCCGGACCGGACCAGAGCCGCGAAAACCCGCTGGGTAAACGCGGGCTCGAGCTGCATGGCTGGCATATCGGCGACCCCCGGGCCACCGAAACCAACCAGGTCGCCGCCAATTGGCTCATGCGGCCTCGCGGCGCCTATGTGATGGGCCGGAACATGTTCGGTCCCATCCGCGGTGAGTGGAGTGGTGAATGGAACGGCTGGTGGGGCCCGGAACCGCCTTATCACGCACCCGTTTTCGTCCTCACCCACTATGAGCATGACCCGATCCAGATGGAGGGCGGGACCACGTTCCACTTCGTCACCGAGGGATTCGACGCCGCCTATGCTGCCGCGTCCCAAGCCGCCGGAGACAAGGGCGTGGACATCGCAGGTGGAGCCTCGACCGTCCGCCAAGCACTGGCTGCCGGCGTCGTGGACGAATTGACGCTCGACATCGCCCCGGTGCTTCTCGGTTCGGGCGAACGTATCTTCGACGGCATTGAGTCTTTCGACTTCGAACCCGCCGAGGTGCTCCACTCGCCGTTGGCAACCCACATCCGCTACCGGCGCAGGCAGTAGATCCGCCTGGTGGCGTTGGCTCCGCCTGTCCCAGCGAGAGCGTTCACGCGTGGGTGTGCAGGTATCCCTCCCGGCCATCCCCTGGGCCACTTTGTGGGTTCCCAGTCCTGGTGTTCGCTGTGGTACTGGCGGCCGGCCGGTGAGGTCCAGCCCGGTGGTTCGGTCTTGCTGGCCGGGGTGGGTTTCCAACCGGTGGTGTGCCGGAGCCGGTGGTGTTTCGGGCAGGGCTGTCCCAGGTTGCTGACTCCGGTGGTCCCACCGTTGGCCCAGGCCAGGATGTGATCGGCCTCCGTGTCCAGTGAGCTGTTGCTGCAGCCGGGGAACGGGCACTTACCATCCCGGAGCCGGAGCCAGTTCCGCATCGCCTTGCCCACCCGGTAACTCTTCCGGCCGATCTCCAACGGTGCCCCGCCCCTCGGATCCACGAGCACCCGGTAAAACGAGCCCGCCCCCTCAGCGACCAACCGGCGCGCCATCGAAGCCGGGATCGGCCCATACCCACCCAGCACCGCCGCCTCATCCGTCAACCCCAGCAGCGCGAACACCGGCACGGTCACCAACACCTGCGCCCGGATGGGCGAACGCGGCAGGTCGGCTCCGTCAACAGCCCCGCTGGCAGTACAGTCGGCGGCCGCGCTGCCGCCACCCACCACACTCGCCGCGAAAGTGTCGGCGCGAAGTTGGGCGAGGGTGCGGGTCTCCCCGGGTCCCTGCAGGCCACGCGAGATGGCGGTGAGCCGGTTCCAGCCCGCTGCCGCCTGGTCCGCGGGCAGATACGCACCCAGCCAAGCCATCCCGTCCCGGTCCGGCCGGAACTCCACCCGCCGGTCCACCACGGACCCGGCATGCCATGTCTCGATCGACTCCGCATGATGACGCTCCCGCCACGACCGGGCCTTCGCGCGGAACCGGTGCGCCGGCAACTCCCCCACCGGACACCCCCGAGCCGTGTCCTGGGCGTCCGTGTCCAGGAAGTGCGCCTCCAGCTCCACGGCACCCGCCGTATCCATGGCCGCGGCCTCTGCCGCCATCACCACAGCGTGGCCCCACGACAGGGTCCCCGCCTGCAACCCCGCCAGCGTCAACGGCAACGAGGCAACGACGGCGTGCGCCGTGGCCAGGAACGATCCCGCCGCCCGCGGACCCAGCGCCAGCACACAGCCGATCTCGGCCGCGACCGCCAACTCCTGCGCCACCACCGGCACCCCCGGCCCTCCAACACCGGAGGCGCTCTCCTCATACGCCACCGCAGCCCGCGCTATCAACCCCGCGATCCCAGCTTCAACTTCGCGGACCCCGGCGAGAATGTCCAGGCACCCATCCGCCAACCCAGCCAACGGATCAGCCACCGAAAACGGCTCCGCACCACACCCATCCACCTCAGCAACCAACACGGCAAGGGCAGCACGCATCTCCACAAAAGCCCGAACCACCGCCGATTTCCCCATACCCCCATCATCACAAGGGGGTACGACATTCAGTGCTGGTCAGATCGGCCGGACAGGCACCGGCATGCGGCAAAACACGGCGGGGAACAGGGCAGGAGAATTAGCTAACGACAACGCGCACAAAGCGTGCCCGGGTGTGACCGGTGTTCGCGTAGGCGTAGATCTGCGAACTGGGAAAGGCAAGGTGCTCGCCAGGACGGAGCTCGGTGGCACCGCTTTCCAGTTCTACGCGGAGTGCTCCCTCAGAGACGAGGAGCATCTCGGACCACCCCACCGGATCAGGCTCCGCGTCGTATCGCTCGCCTGGTTCCAGGGTCCAGGCCCACAATTGCGCTTCCCTGCTGGCGGGCACGGAAGCCAGCAACACCGCCAGGCTGCCTTTCCGCTCTCCGCGCCACGCAACTTCGCGGATGTCAGCACGTGGTGCTGCCGGGGCGGCCACGAGATCGACGAATGTGACGCCCAGAGCATCGGCAAGGTGGTCCAGTCCGGTCAGGCTGATGTTGGCCTCGCCAGCTTCGAGTTTGACCACCGTACGGCGGCTGACGCCGGCGCGATCAGCCAAGGCGACCTGGCTGAGCCCGGCCGCCGTCCGAAACCGGCGCACGTTCTCACTTACGTTGGTTAGGACTCCGGGTGTTTCCTCAGCTTGCATGTGCACTATTCTGCACCATAGGATGGAGCATTATGTTGCACATTGACCCCCGGGCGCTGTTCTCCCGGCAGGAGGTTGCCCTTGTCTTGATAACGGCGGTATGGGGTGGCACCTTCCTCGCCGTCCACATCGCCGTGCAGTACAGCGGGCCCTGGTTCTTTGTGGGCATGCGATTCCTGACTGCCGGTTTCATCAGCGCGGTCGTTTTTGCGCGCGTCCTGCGCGGCATCAGGCCGCTGGATATCGTGGCCGGCTCAGCCATCGGCGTGATGATTTTCCTCGGGTACGGGCTCCAGACCGTTGGTCTTCAGACGATCAGCAGCAGCACGTCAGCGTTCATTACCGCCCTCTACGTGCCGCTGGTTCCGGTCCTGCAGTGGATCGTGTTCAGGAAACCGCCGCGGTTCCTCACCTGGATCGGTGCCGGGTTGGCCTTCGCGGGCCTCGTGCTGCTCGCCGGCCCAGGAAGCGCTGGATTGGCCTTCGGCCCCGGGGAAATCGAGACCCTGGTGAGCACCGTTCCGATCGCCGCGGAGATCATCCTTATCGGTTGGTTTGCCGGCAAGGTGGACCTCGGCCGGGTCACCGTCCTGCAGTTGCTCGTTGCGGGGGCGCTGGGCTTCCTGGCCATGCCGCTGGCCGGGGAGACGGTGCCGGCCTTCTCGTGGGTTGGCGTGGGAGCGGCTGTTGCCCTCGGGGCCGCAAGCTGCGTCATCCAGCTCACGATGAACTGGGCGCAGAAATCGGTATCCCCGACCAAGGCAACGATCATCTACGCAGCCGAGCCCGTGTGGGCTGCGGTAATCGGGCGGGCAGCGGGTGAGCGGCTGCCACCGGCAGCGCTCGTTGGCGCCGGCTGCATCGTGGTGGGGGCGCTGGTCAGCGAACTCAGGCTGCGCAGTCGCAGGCGGGCCCGGGCGGCCACCCTGCCACTCGCGGGAATCGAGGGCACTGCCGGCCTGGTGCACCAGCACGGCAACGGGACTGATTGACAGCTCCTAACCCCACGGTGTCAGGCCTCGCTGTGCGGGCTGCCCTCCCCGCGGGGCTCCCCTGGTCCACCTGAACCGCGCCAGAGGCAGGCGTCCACTTCGAACGGCAGCAATTCGTCCTGCTGGGCCATCAGTTTGGCGCCGTGCGCCGTCACCCTGCGCATGAAATGCCGGCGGCACAGCGTCTCGTAACCCACCACGGGGACGTGTTCGGCAGCCTGCGCGGTGGCGGCGTCGGCCACCATGTCCACGTCGCCGACCACCACCTGCGCACCCTCGGTGACCATGACGCCGTCGACCGTTCTGGCGTTGTGCGTGGCCCGGCGGCCGCACCAGCACAGCGCCTCCACTTGGAGCACCTGCACCCGGTCAGCCAGCTCAATAAGGCGTTGGGACCCGGGGAACAAACGGGTGCGGAAGTCGGCAGTGATGCCGAATGCGAAGACGTCGACGTCGATCTCGTCCACCACCTTGGCCAGTTGCTCCACCTGCACGGGGGTGTAGAACTGGGCTTCATCGCAGATAAGGTAATCCACCCGCCTGCCCTGGGTGCGCCGGACCATGACTTCCTCCCAGAAGTCCGTGCTGTCCAGCACCTCCACGGCGTCCGTCTCCAGGCCCAGCCGGCTGGAGATGCGGGATTCGCCGGCGCGGTCGTTGCGGCTGAACCGCACACCGCCGCGGCCGCGTGCCCGGTGGTTGTAGTCCATCTGCAGGGCCAGCGTGGATTTTCCGCAGTCCATGGTGCCGGAAAAGAAAATGAGTTCAGCCACGCCGGCGGCTCCTTCCGTCGGCTGCAAAACAGAGCAGCGGGACCTCACGCTCGGCTTTGGTCAGGGAGCCGTGCTGGCCTACCACTTCCATGGCGGTGGGCCGCATGCGCCGCCCGTCATAGAGGGCGACGGCGTCCCGCGCCGCGATCATGACGTCACCGATCCTGCCCTCCACGGCAGGCCGGACGTCACCAAAAAGTCCCCCGGCGATTGCTTCTTCCCGGGTGAAGGCCCATACCCGGTCGCCAAACCTTGATTTCCAGGCAGCCACCAGCCGTTCCCGGCCGGCAGAGCGGTCCAGGTGCGTCTCTTCGAGGTACAGGTGGACCATCCGGGGTTCGCCGGCAGTATGACGGACGCCGTCAACCAGCGCAGAGTCGGCGGAGAAGTCGATCCGCTGGGACTCGGGAATGTCGAGCATGCCGTGGTCTGCGGTGAGCAGGATCGTGGTCCCGGCGGGCAGTGAGGAATTGAGCCGCTTGACCGTGGCGTCGAGCTCCTCCAACTGGTGTTCCCACTGTTCCGACCGGCAGCCGTAGCGGTGGCCGGCTTTATCCAGCTCATTCACGTAGAAGTACATCAGGGATGGACCGGCGCCCGCCATGGCGTCGGCGGCAGCGCCGGTGCGGGCATGGGCGGTGGTTCCGGAGATGAACCTGCCGCCGCGCAGGGCGGCCCGGGTCATGGGCGAACCGTTGAACTGGGCGAGGCTGACGGTGCTGACATCCGCCTGCCCGGCCACCCGCTCAAAGACCGTGGGGAACGGCTGCCAGGTGGCCGGATCGACGCCGGGGTCCCAGTTGCCCAGGAGGTTGACTACCTTGTCCTGCCCTGGGTCCAGGACGTCGTACCCCACCATGCCGTGCTGGCCGGCGGGGAGCCCGGTCCCGAAGCTGGCCAACGCTGCGGCCGTGGTGGAAGGAAACGCCGAGTCCAGCCATACAGGGACGTCGCCCTGGCCTGCCTGGACCACCGAACGCAGGAAGGGGGTGTGGGCGGCTTTCTGCTTCAGCAGGTTCCTGCCCAGGCCGTCGGCGAGGACCACGCAGACACGGCTGGCGGCGGGGAGGCCCAAGGTGTTGTCGAAGCCTTCCATCCCCAGGCTCGCCGCAGCACTGGTCAGGACTTCGGCGACGGAACGGTGCCCGTAGGCAGGAGCGGGCGGAAGATCGGGGGTGTATCCGGAAGCGGGAGTTTGTTCGGCTTGGTGGCTGGCTTCCGGCATCTCAGCGCTGCTGGTGCCCGCGGCTGAGCCGGTTTCCGAACACCCCGGACCGCGGACGGGGAGCCATGGACTGCACGTGGGGCACGGGCGCTGCCGATGCGGTGTTGACGGCGCGCAGGGCCCGGGCAAAAAGCTTGGCGTCCTGCACGGCCTGCAGCCCGTCGGCCTCGGCGCTGATGCGGAGCACGATGTCTTCCTGCGCGATGGTGCCCGTGTAGCCGTGGTCCGCTTCGCACTGCGGGTCCCCGCAGCTGGCGGGACCCATGTCCAGGCGTTGCCCGCCGGACCACGCAATCGACAGGGTCAATTCGCGGACGGGATCCGAGGGCTTGTAGTTCTGCGGCTGGGCGTACATGTAGCTCAGGACCACGGAGCGGATCTGGGCCACGGGAACTGATTCGGTGGAGATCTGCGCGACGATCTGCTCCCCCGCCTCGTCCAGCTGCTGGTCGTCCACGTGGGTGATGACCAGCATGTCCGCGGTGAGCACCAGCACCGTGATGTGGCGCCGCACCTCCGCCCGGTCAAAATGGGTTTCCAGGTGCACCAGGTGCGCTACGCAGTCCCGACCATCCAGGGCGTCGTCAACGACGTCGGAGACCAGTCGCGGGTAGAAGCCGGCCTTCTGCAGCGCGTCTTCGAGGCTCTGGCCCTGGAGTCCGTGGTGGTGTGAGCTGTGCTGGCGGAGTGCCTGGTTTTCATTGCCGGGCGTTTCGGGCGCCGACGCGGGAGGCTGGAAGCTCATGCCCCCATTTTCACAGATCGGCCGGTCACTTGCTAACCGCCTCAGCCCAGCATTGCCCTGCGGGCACTGTCTGTCCGCTGCGCCGCGTTGCCAATCCGCACGTCAGCGGCGAGGATCGTGGCCGCGGACGTGCCGCACAGGACGGGGTTGAATTCCACGAGCGCGATCTCCGGGTGGTTGTCCTTCATCCAGGCCAGCCTGGCGGCCAGGTCCTCAAGGGCCGGCACACCAACGGCCGGCAGCCCTTGGTACCCGAACAGTTTCCTTGATGCCCTGGGGGCACGGATGAAGTCGTGGACGTCGGCGGCGGACAGCGGCGGAACCCGGTGCGCCCAGTCGTCGAGCAGGTTGACGGCGTCACCGGCGAGGCCGAACGAGATCACCGGGCCAAGCAACGGGTCTTCGATGGCCCGGAAAGTGCAGGCCTGGCCCACCGGTGCCATGGACTGGACCTCAAGGGCCGGGTCACCGTAGGCCGCGAGCGCCCGCCGCATCTGCGCCACGTTCTGGCGCAGCGACTCGGCGTCCTCGATGCCGAGGCGTACCCCGCCCAGGTCCAGCCGGTGCCGGAGGGCCGGGTCCGTGGTCTTCAGTACGACGGGCCAGCCGAGGGCTTCCGCGGCCTGCACGGCCTCATCCGGTGTGTTGAAGGCTGTCGACGGCAGGACGGTGATGCCGTAGTGCCCCAAGAGGGACGCCGCTGCTGCCGGTTCCAGTTGCTTGAGCTGTTCACCGGTGACGTCCCGCAGCAGCTCGTCGAGTTCGGCCTCGGCCTTGCGGGGATCGCAGCCGGCCGGTTCCACGAAGTGTCCTTGGTCGCGGGCAGCCCACTCCGCATACCGCACCACGGCAGCAAGGGCAGCAACGGCGGCGCCGGGGTTGGAGAAGCAGGGAACAGTGGACCCGTCGGCGCCCACCAGGCCCTCCACGTTGATGGCGGGGTCCAGGATGCCGGTGAAGGCAGCCACCACCGGTTTCCCCGCCGCGGCCGCACACTCCGCCAGGACCCGGGCCACGGCGTCTACGGTCAAGCCCCTTGCGGGCAGCAGGGCTGCGACGGCGGCGTGCACGGTATCCGAGGCCAGGGCGTCAAGGAGTGCCTTCCGCAGCGCTGGCAGCGCCACCGATTGGCCCGTGTCCAGGTCGAGGCCGGAGACCACCTGGGCAACGCCCAGCCCGTGCGCCACTGCGCTGTCCGCCACCACGTTGCCGAGGGCCTGGGAGTTGCTGAAGATGGCGACGTCGGGCCCGGCCGGAAGCACCTGGCCCGACACCACCTGGGCAACGTCCACGAGCTCTTCCACGGTTTCCACGCGGATCACGCCCGACTGGCGCAGCATGGCGTCCAGGGCACCGGCCGGTGCCTGCGTGGTCCGAACGGCGTGCCCGGGCGGCAGCCGCAATCCCATGGTGTCCGACTTGGCAACGATCACCGGCTTGGTGCGGGCCAGGCGCCGGGCGATCCTGGAGAACTTGCGCGGGTTCCCAATGGACTCCAGGTACAGGCCCACGGCGGTGGTATCGCCGTCGTCCTCCCAGTACTGCATCATGTCGTTGCCCGAAACGTCTGCCCGGTTGCCGGCCGAGAGCAGGCTGGAGAGCCCCAGGCGGCGCCGGCTGGACGCCGCGTACAGCGAGACGCCGATCGCCGCTGACTGGCTGAACAGGCCCAGCCCGCCACGCAGCGGCATGGTGGGAGCCATCGACGCATTCAGCGACACGTCCGGGTGCGTGTTGGCGATGCCCAGCGACGCCGGGCCGATCACGCGCATCCCGTTGGCCCTGGCCTGGCGCACCATGGCGCGCTGCCGCAGGAGGCCGCGTTCGCCGTCGTCCGCGAAGCCTGCCGTGGCCATCACCACGCCCTTGACCCCGGCGGCTGCGCAGTCTTCCATGACGCCGGCCACCTCCTCGTAAGGAACGGCGACGATGGCCAGCTGGACGGGTTCGGGAACTTCGGAGAGCCTTCCGTAGGACATCATTCCCGCCAGTTCCAGCGCCTCCGGGTTGATCGCGTATACGGACCCGTGGAAGCCGCCCTCGATGATGTGCTCCAGCAACTGGTACCCCACGGTGCCCCACTTGCGGCTGGCACCGATGACGGCAACGGACGACGGCGCCAGCAGGCCCCGGACGCTCCTCGCCTCAGCGCGGTGTTCGCGGGATTCCATGACGGCACGCGATTTCTCGGTAGGCTCCACGTTGAACTCAAGGCTGACGACGCCGTCATCGAAATGCCGCTTGACGTCGTAACCGGCGTCGGAGAACACCATCAGCATCTTGCGGTTTTCCGGCAGCACCTCGGCGGTGAACTTGCGGATCCCGTTTTCGTGCGCGGCGGCGGCCAGGTGCTCCAGCAGGATGGAGCCGATGCCCCTGCCCTGGTGGGCGTCGGCGATGTTGAAGGCCACTTCTGCCTCGGTGGGGTCGGCGAGGCGGTCGTAGCGGCCGATACCGATGATCTCGCCGTGGATGGTGATGACGAACGCCACCCGGTCCTTGTAGTCGACCTCAGTGAAGCGCTTGAGTTCCTTGGCGGACAGCCTGGCCTTGAACGCAAAGAAGCGCATGTAGATTGAATTCTGCGACTGCCGGGTATGGAAGGCCTGGACAGCGTCGGCATCCGACGGGTGGATGGGCCGCAGGTGCGCCGTTCCGCCGTCACGCAGGACGACATCGGCCTCCCAATGTTCCGGATATTCGCCGTCCCCGGGCTGATCCACCATAGGCTTAGCCTAGCCAAGAACTCCCGCAGCATGCCCGAAAAGCTGCAAGCACCCCCAGAAGGATCCACCAAACCCCATGGCCCGCCGCCAAAGTTCAAAACCCATCGTGGAAGACACCTACACGGAGAACATCGTCGATATCGATGTCACGTCCGAAATGCAGGGCTCCTTCCTGGAGTACGCGTACTCGGTGATCTACTCCAGGGCACTCCCGGACGCCCGCGACGGGCTCAAGCCGGTGCAGCGCCGCATTCTGTACATGATGAGCGACATGGGCCTGCGCCCGGACCGCGGCCACGTCAAAAGTGCCCGCGTGGTGGGCGAGGTGATGGGCAAGCTGCACCCGCACGGGGACGCAGCCATCTATGACGCCATGGTGCGCATGGCCCAGGACTTCTCCTTGCGGCTGCCGCTGATTGACGGGCACGGCAACTTCGGCTCGCTCGACGACGGCCCGGCCGCGCCGCGGTACACCGAGGCACGGATGGCGGCGGCGGCCCTCACACTCACCAACCACCTCGATGAAGACGTGGTGGACTTCGTCCCGAACTACGACAACCAGTTGACGCAGCCGGACGTCCTGCCGGCAGCCTTCCCCAACCTGCTGGTGAACGGGGCCACCGGCATCGCCGTCGGCATGGCCACCAACATGGCCCCGCACAACCTGGTGGAAGTGATCGCGGCCGCCCGGCACCTGATCGCCCACCCGGACGCCACGCTGGAGGACCTCATGCGGTTCGTGCCGGGCCCTGACCTGCCAAGCGGCGGCAGGATCGTGGGCCTGGACGGCATCCGGGACGCGTACGCCACCGGCCGCGGCTCCTTCAAGACCCGGGCCAAGGTGGAGATCGAGCAGCTCACGGCACGCCGCACCGGCCTGGTGGTCACCGAACTGCCGTACATGGTGGGCCCGGAAAAGGTCATCGAGAAGATCAAGGACGCGGTCAACGCCAAGAAGCTGACCGGCATCAGCGACATCGTGGACCTCACGGACCGCAAACATGGGCTGCGGCTGGTCATCGAACTGAAGAACGGCTTCAACCCCAACGCCGTCCTGCAGCAGCTGTACCGCTACACGCCGATGGAGGACTCCTTCGGCATCAACAACGTCACCCTGGTGGACGGCCAGCCGCAAACCCTGGGCCTGGTGGACCTCCTCTCGGTCTACGTCAACCACCGCATCAACGTGGTGCGCCGCCGCACCGTCTTCCGGCTGGGCAAGAAGAAGGACCGCCTGCACTTGGTGGAGGGCCTGCTTATCGCCATTGTGGACATCGATGAAGTCATCCAGATCATCAGGTCCTCGGACGAGGCCGCCGCCGCCCGCGAACGGCTGATGTCCATCTATGACCTCACCGAGGTCCAGGCCAACTACATCCTGGAACTGCGCCTGCGCCAGCTGACCAAATACTCCCGGATCGAGCTTGAAAAGGAGCAGGACGAGCTCCGCCGCGAGATCGCGGAACTGCAGGCCATCCTGGACTCCCAGGAACTGCTCCGCACGGTGGTTTCCGACGAACTCGGCGCGATCGCCGAGGAACACGGCACCCCGCGCCGGACCGTGCTGCTGGAATCCGAGGCCGTGTCCCCCACCGTCGCCGCCGAGCTCGCAGCGGCCCCCGGGAAGGGCAAGGCAGCCCCGCTGGCGCTGGAAATCGCCGACGACCCCTGCTGGGCGATCCTCACCGCGTCAGGGCAGGTGGCGCGGACCAGCAACCAGGAGCCCCTCGCCGAAGCAGGGCCCCGGAACAAGCACGACGTGTACGCATCGGTGGTCAAGACGTCGGCACGCGGCGAGATCGCGGCCGTCACCTCGCTGGGCCGCATGCTCCGGCTGCAGGTCATGGACATGCCCGTCCTGCCGCCGGTATCCGGGCTGCCCAACCTGGCCGGCGGCGTGCCGGCCAAGGAATTCCTCACCCTGGTCAAGGGTGAGTCCCTGGTGGCATTCGTCCGGTTGGATGAGGTCCTGGCCATCGGCACCGCCCAAGGCGTGGTGAAGCGCGTGCAGCCGGACTACCCGCTGAACCGCGAAGACTGGGAAGTCATCACCCTCAAGGACAAGGATTTCGTGGTGGGTGTGGCTCCCGCCGGCACGGATGACGCCGAGCTGGTCTTCGTGACCAGGCAGGCACAACTGCTGAAGTTCCCCGCCGCCGTCGTCCGCCCCCAGGGGCGCACCGCAGGTGGCATGGCCGGCATCAAACTGGCTGCGGGTGACCAGGTGATCTTCTTCGGCGCGGTCCAGCCGAACGATGCCGCCGCCGTCGTGGTCACCATCGCGGGGACCAACGGCGCCCTTCCCGGCACTGCGCCCGGGACCGCCAAGGTCACCGCCTTCGATGAATATCCTGCCAAGGGACGCGCCACCGCGGGCGTCCGGGCACACCGGTTCCTGAAGGGCGAGGACACGCTCCTGCTGGGCTGGGCAGGACATGGGCCGGCCAAGGCGTCGTCCGCGGCCGGCGTGGCACGGTCACTACCGCAGGAGCATGGCCGGCGCGACGGCTCGGGTGTCCCCCTGTCCCAGGCTGTGGAGGTCGTGGGACCTGCCATGGCGTGGGAGCCGGAACCGGCCGCCGGAGACTAGCAGCCGCTGCCGGGGACCCACCCGGCGTTCAACCCGGGGGTTACCCGGCCACGTCACGGCGGCGGAAACCGGCGACGGCGAGCGCCACGAGCACGGCGATGGTGGCTGCCGACACCAGGACGCTGTCCCAGGCGGTGCCCTGCCGCAGCGGATCGTGGCCGATGTACTGGAAGAACGGTGACACCTGGTGGATCCGGTCGAAGGCATCCACCAGCGGGGCGAGCGCGTTGACGATGTAGGCGAGCACCGCCAGGACGGCGGGTATGCCGCGGCTGAGCCCGGTCCGTCCGGTGCCGGCCGACAGCGCCAGGGCAAGGCTGCCAAAGACAACACCCAGCAAGGCCAGGTGCAGCATGGCGGCGGCCACTTTGTCGGCCGGCAGGACCATATCCACCAGGCGGCCCTCCAGCACCAGCGAAACGCCCATGACGGCGGCCAGCAGGAAGGTGCCCAGGGCCATGGCCGCGAACTTGTCCACTACCACCTTGCCGCGGCCCACCGGGTTGGAGAGCAGCAGGTCCATGGTGTGCCGGTCCTCTTCCCCGCCGATGGCGCCCGCGCCGGCGCTGACGGCGTAGATCAAGACGGCGATGGGTCCCATGAAGGACATCAGCTCCACTTGGATGTATCCCGTGGGGGTGGACATATCCGCGCTGGAGGTGGCGAACAAGGAGCGAAACGCCTCGGGCATCTGGTCGATGAAGCCGCTGATGGACGGTTGGGACTGGACCGCCGGCCACACAGCAGCGTACATGGCGACGATCAGGGCCAGGGAGACGGCCCAGGCCAGCAGCGTCCTGCTTTGGTCGCGGAGCGTTTTCACCAGGACGTTAGCCAGCATGGCGCGGCCCTGTCCCCGCTGTGTCCAGGGTATCGGCGCCGCCCTGGTCCGAGCCGTAGTAGGTCAGGAAGGTTTCCTCCAGCGGAGCCTCGGAGCACTCAAAGTCCTCCACGTCCCGGGCGCTCACCAGCTTCAGGAGTGCATCCAGGGCCGACTGCGGGGCGTTGCAGCTGAGCGAGCGGCCATCCACCGTCAGGTCCCGTACGCCCGGGACACCCGCGAACCCTGCCGCGGACACCGTGGTGGTGAACCGGGCCCGCACCCGGTGCAGGGACCGCGCAGCGAGATCCTGCAGCCGCTCCACCGCCACGAGCTTCCCCGCCCGGACCACTCCGATCCTGTCCGCGACGCGTTCCACCTCCCCCAGGACGTGCGAGGAGAAGAGCGCGGACCCGCCGCCGGCCGTGTGCTCGCGGAGGATCGAGTGGAATACCTGCTGCACCAGGGGGTCGATCCCGCTGGTGGGCTCGTCCAGCACCAGCAGCCGTGGACTGGACATCACCGCGAGGACAACGGCAAGCTTCTGCCGGTTTCCGCGCGAGAGGGTGCGGGCCTGCCGGTTCAGGTCCAGGTCGAGCCGGTCCGCCAGCTCGGCGGCGCGCGGGGCATCGTCCCGGTTCCGCAGGTGGGCGCAGTACGCCACATGCTGGTGGCCGGTCAGGCGGTCGTAGAGCGCCGGCTCTCCCGGTACATAGCCCACCAGCCGGTGGACGTCCCGGGCCTGCCGCCAGGCGTCCAACCCCAGCACCGCCGCTGTGCCGGACGTGGGCCGCAGCATGCCCATCAGGAGCCGGATGGTGGTGGTCTTGCCCGCCCCGTTGGGGCCCAGGTACCCGAAGACCTCTCCCGGCCCGATGGTGAGGGTCACGTCGTCGAGCGCTGTGTTCCGGCCGAACCGCTTGGTCAGGCCGGACAGCTGCACCATGCTGTCCGCATCCACTGGTGCTCCCGCATCCCGGCGGCCATCCGCACTCATGCTGCAAGGCTAGGCAGGCGTCCCCTGGCGTCCCAGAGTCTTTCGGCCCGGACCCCCTAGACTGCTCTCATGCCTATCGTTCCTGATGAAAAGGACTGGACCTGGGTCCTGTCCCGCACCTGCCCGGAATGTTCCTTCGACGCTTCCACCGCGACCCCGGCAACCGTTCCCGGCATCATCGAAAGCATGCTGCCCCGGTGGCGGGCCGTCCTGCGCCGGCCGGATGCGGCCGAGCGCCCGGACGACCGGACGTGGTCCGCACTGGAGTATGCCTGCCATGTACGGGACGTCTTCAGCCTCTTCGACCACCGGCTCAACCTGATGCTCGCCGAGGACGGCGCCCGCTTCGAGAACTGGGACCAGGACCTGACCGCGGAGGAAAAGGACTACGCCAATTCCGATCCAGCCGAGGTGAGCGCCGAACTGGCCGCCGAAGGGCACCAGGCCGCGGATGCCTTCGCCGGTGTCCGCGAAGAAGACTGGGCACGGAAGGGCCTGCGCAGCAATGGATCCGAATTCACGGTCCTGACCCTGGCCCAATACTTCCTGCACGACGTCGTCCACCACCTGCACGACGTCGACGGCTAGCAGCGCGGGCAGCCGAGCTAGCAGCGGCGCGGGGAGCAGGCTCAGCGCGACGCTGCCACGCGGTCCCCGGGCACGCCTGACACGGCCGGAAGTTCCAGCCGGGCATCCGTCCCGGCGATATCCGCCCCGTTGTGGGTTACCAGGACTACGGTACGGTCCCGCAGCCCTCTGCGAAGGTCCGCCAGCATGGCTGCGGCAGCTTCCGCATCCAGGTGGGCGGTGGGTTCGTCCAGCAGGATCACGTCCGCGCCGGTCAGCAGAGTCCGCGCCACGGCCAGGCGCTGCCGTTCGCCACCGCTGAGGAAGGCGCCGCCGGGGCCGATCCTGGTATCCAGGCCGGCAGGCAGCCTCTCCACCAGCCCGTCAAGTCCCACGGCGGCCAGCACCACGCCCAGGTCATCATCGGAAACCGGCGGCCCACCAGTTCCGGCGGCACGCCCCAGCAGCAGGTTGCCCCGGATGGTGGAATCGAAGAGGTGGGCCTCCTGCGGGCACCAGGCCGCGCGGCCGGACACCTGGGCCCGGCCCGCCGCCGGCGCCAGGAAGCCGAGCAGGACGGAGAGCAGGGTTGATTTCCCCGAACCGGACGGCCCGGTGACTACCAGCCAGCGGCCGGGCTCCGCCACGGCATCCAGCCCCGTGAAGACCGGGGGCCCATCCGGCCATGCTGCGGCCAGCTCCGTCAGCGCTATGCCCGGGGCGCCGCCGTCGCGGGCCGGGAGGGCGTGCAGCCCGGAGGTATCCCCGTCCGGAGAGGCCACGCCCGCGCCGCTGCCGGACGGACCGCCGTCCAGGGCCCCGGACTCCCCCACCCGCTGCAGGACCTCACGCAGGGCAGGGAACTGGCGCACCGCCGTCGTCATGGCTGCGTAGGGTTCCACGAGCGCGAGCAGAAGCAGCACCACCACGGCTGCCGTGGCCGGGGCAACCCGGGCAGCCAGTACGTCGGGGCCGGCAAGCCAGGCAGCGGCCAGGGCCGCGGCACCGCATCCGATGGTGGCAATGGCGTGTCCCAGCCCGTCCGCCCAGGCGGAGCGCCGCGAGGCGTCCGTCGCCTCCCGGTCCTCGGCCCGGAGCGACTCGAGCACGGGTGCTGCCAGGCCGTTCGCGTGCAGGTCTGCCCGGGCGTCCAGCGCCGCCGCTGTCCGCCGCAGCACACCGGAGCGCAGGGACTGCTCGGCAGTGGCCGACCGCCGGTCCCCCCACAGGGCGGCCGCCGGCGCGAGCAACAGGCCACCGGCAGCTGCGCCGATCACGGCAGGCAGCGCGGCGGGCACCAGGATTCCCGTGGCAGCCAGGGCCAGGGCGGACACTGCGACCGCTGTGACGGGCGGCAGGACCACGCGTGGCAGGAGGTCGCGGATGGTGTCGACGTCGTCAATCACCGTTCCCAGCACGTTGCCGCCCTGCAGGAGCCGGCGCAGCGACAGGGCCCTGCGGCTGAGGGATTCCCAGAGCCTGCCGCGCAGGCGGGTGAGGGCGGCGAAGACGGCATCGTGGAGCAGTAACCGTTCCCAGTAGCGGAGCACCGCGCGGCCGATGCCAAAGAACCGGACGCCCACAATAGCGGTCAGCAGGTAGAGGATGGGCGGCTGTTCGCTGGCCCGGATGATGAGCCACCCGGAGAGGCCCGACAAGGCGACGGCGAACATGGCCGCCAAGGTGCCCACCACGGCTGCGGCCGCGAATTTGCCGCGCACCGGTTCCAGGAGCGCCGCGAGGAGTCCGGCCGCGCCCGAGGTGGACCGGGCAGTACGGTTGGGGCCGCTGGGGTCAGTGCCGGGTGCGCTCGACGCGGCATCAAGGGAGGCGGGGTCTTCGGACGGCGGATTGCCCGTGCCGGCGTAAGCGGCCAGGACCGGGGCATGCGGGGGCTCGTGCGGTTCCACGGCCTGCCCGGGACCTGCCACCGGAACCAGCTGGTCCGCAAGGTGCCGGGTGCGGTGGTTGTGGGCCACCAGGATCACGGTCACCTGGCCGCGGAGTCGGCGGATGGCATCTTCGACGACGGCGGCGGACGCGTCGTCCAGGTGCGCGGTGGGTTCATCGAGCAGCAGGATCGACGCCCCGGCATCAATCCTGGCCAGTCCGCGGGCCAGCGCCACCCGGCGCAGTTCCCCGGGGCTCAGCTCCGCCTGGTGTTTGGCCGCCAGGTGGCCGGCGCCTGCCCGCTCGAGGCAGCTCCGGGCGGCATCTTCGGCGGCGAACCGGTCCGGGCCGTGGCCCGGGTCCCGTGTCAGGTACAGCAGCACCTCGTCCAGGACCGTCGGCGCCACCATGACGGGGTGTTGCGGCACCCAGGCAATGGCAGCGCGGTCCAGTCCCCTGATCGAGCCCGAGATACTGGTGCCGTTGCCCGCGCCGACTGTGCCGGCCAGGACGCCGAGGATGGTGCTTTTGCCCGCACCGCTGGGGCCGTCAAGGGCGGTGATCCTGTCCACCGGTGCGGTGAAGGTGAGGGGCCCGACGACGGTGTCGGACCGCCCGGCATAGCGCACCGTCAGCCCGGTCACTTCGAGGGGGGCGCCCGGCCGGCCGGCTTTGGCGGCGGGCAGCGGTGCCGCCTCGGGGGCGCCGGTCACCGCTGCCGCTTCCGCCAGGGCCACGCGGCCATCGTCACTGGCGTGGTGGGCGGTGCCCAACTCCCGGAGCGGGAGGTAGCAGTCCGGTGCCAGGAGCAGCGCCAGCAGGCCTGCCTCCAGCGGCATGTCCCCGTGGACCAGGCGGACGCCGATGAAGACCGCCACCACCGCCACCGAGATGGTGGCGATGAGTTCCAGGGCCAGCGCGGAGAGGAATGCGGTGCGAAGGGTGCCCATCGTGCGGGAGCGGTATTCCTCGGAAATCTCTTCCAGGGCTTTGCGCTGCTCGGTGGCACGGCCCAGGCCCACCAGGACCGGCAGGCCCTTGGCGAGTTCGAGCATGTGCGCTGACAACCGTGCCAGCGACGCCTGGGCCTGGCGCACGCTGTCCTGGGTGTAGCGGCCTATCAGCACCATGAAGACCGGGATCAGCGGGACCGTGAAGACGATGACCACGGCGCTCACCCAGTCCGCGAAGAGGATCCGCGCCCCCAGGAGCAGCGGGATGGCCGCGCAGTTGACCAGGGCGGGCAGGAACTGGGTGTAGTAGTTGTCCAGTGCGTCCAGTCCGCGGGTTGCCAGCACCGCCAGGCCTCCGTCGCCGGGCCCGGATCCGCGGACGCCGGTGCGGAGGGCATGCTCCAGCAGCCCGGCGCGCAGCTCCTCCTTGACCCCCAGGGCGGCGCGGCGGGCCGCGACGGCCTGTCCCCAGACGGTCAGGGACCTTAGCACCACGCCGGCAAGTCCGGCGGTGATGTGGGTTCCCCACGCGGGGTTGCCGGCCACCAGTCCGGCCAGGACGGCTGCCACCGCCTGGCCGATCAGGACGAGCGAGAGTGCCTTGAGCGCCGCCAGGACCCCCAGCCAGTAGATTGCTGACCGGGTGGACGGGCCTGCGGGGAACGTAGGCCGCACGTCAGCCCTTGATGGTGAACGCCTTGGCGGCCACGGCCGGCAGGAAGCTGTGGGCTTCCGGGATGTGGGCGGCGCTGACGCGGCGGCGGAACACCCAGTAGGTCCAGGCCTGGTACGCGATCACCAGGGGAAGGCCAACGGCTGCGACAATGCTCATCAGGCCCAGGGTGTAATCCGAGGAAGAGGCGTTGGAGATGGTCAGGTCAAAGGCACTGTCCAGCGTGGAAGGCAGCACCACCGGAAACACCGCCCCGAAGATGGCAGTGGTGCCCAGCACCAGGAAGGCGCCCAATGCGAGGAATGCCCGTCCCTCGGAGCCCTTCCGGGCCAGCAGCCAAGCCGTTGCGGCAGCGCCCACGGCGAGGACGACGGCGGCCCAGGTCCAGGGCTTGCCGTCCATGAACTGGATGGCAAGGGCCCATGCGGCAATCGGCAGGAGCAGGACCGGCAGGAGCCGCACGAACCACCGGCGCGCACGGTGCCGCACGTCGCCGTCGGTCTTCAGGGCCAGGAAGGCCAGGGCGTGCAGCAGGGAGAATCCCACCACGGCCGCACCCCCCAGCAGGGCGAAGCCGCTGAACCATGCCATGGGGCCACCTTCCCGGTCGCCGTTGGCGTTCAGCGGCAGGCCGGTGGTGGTCAGGGCCAGGGCGGCTCCAACGCCGAAGGCCGCGAAGAAGGAGCCCAGGGCAATGGCCCAGTCCCAGCGGCTCCGCCAGCTGTCGGTATCCACCTTGCCTCGGTATTCGAAGGCCACGGCACGGAAGATCAGGGCCAACAAAACCACCAGGAGCGGCAGGTAAAGCGCGGAGAACAGGGAGGCGTACCAGAGCGGGAAGGCCGCGAACGTTGCGCCGCCGGCGGTCAGGAGCCACACCTCGTTGCCGTCCCATACGGGTCCGACGGTGTTCAGGAGCACCCGGCGCTCGGTGTCGTTGCGGGCGAAGATCTTCATCAGCATCCCGACGCCCAGGTCGAAGCCCTCCAGGAAGAGGTAGCCGGTCCAGAGCACCGCGATGGCGATGAACCAGATGGTGGGAAGCAGTTCCATTGTTCGTTTCCTCTGCTCGTTGGAGCCTGTTGGGTCCGGTGCGGCTAGTAGGCGAAGGCCAGGACGTCGTCGGCGGCCCTGGCTTCCCCGGTGCCGTCGTCGCCCGGGGTCCGGTCCTCATTCTCATCGGCCGGTGCGTGGGCAAGTTCGGGCATCGCGGAGACCACGCCGCCGCGGATGTACTTCACCAGCAGTTTCACTTCCACCACCAGCAGGACGGCGTAGACGGCGGTCAGTGCCACCAGGGAAGCGATCAGCTCGCCCGCGGAGACCCCGGGGGAAACGGCGGCGGCGGTGAACATGAACACCTGGTCGATGCCGCTGGGGTCCGGGTTGGGGGCCACAACGAACGGCTGGCGGCCCATTTCGGTGAAGATCCAGCCGACGGCGTTGGCGCCGAAGGGTGCCAGGATGCCGAACACTGCCAGGCGCATCAGCCAGCGGGATTCCGGTACCGTCCCCTTGCGGGTGATCCAGAGTGCCACCAGCGCGGCCAGGGCGGCAAGGCCGCCAAAGCCGATCATCATCCGGAAGCCCCAGTACGTGACTTCCATGACGGGTACGTACTGGATCTCCTGGCCGGCGCGGTCACCGTAAATCGGGTTGTCCGGCAGGTTGGTTCCGTATTTCTCCTTGTACTCGGGCAGCAGGCTGTTGACGCCCTTCACCTCGGTGGTGAAGTCACCCTTGGCCAGGAAGGACAGGATGCCGGGGACCTCGATGACTGCCACGACGTCGTCGCAGTTCTTCGATCCCACGTTGCCGACGCTCAGGACGGAGAAGCCCGTGCCGTCGTGGCAGGCAGCTTCGGCGGCGGCCATCTTCATGGGCTGCTGCTGGAACATAAGCTTGCCCTGGAGGTCACCGGTGACCGCTGTGCCTGCGAACGAGATCATGGCCACCACGGCGCCGATGCGCAGGGACCGGATCCACACGCTGTAGTCGGCGCGGTCCCGGCCGGGGATGCGGGCGTCCTCACCGGGGATGGCCCGGCCGTCGGCACCCACGGTGTCGACGCCGTCGTGCCGCCTCCGCCACAGGTGGTACCAGGCGATGCCGAGGAGGAAGCCGCCGGCTACGGCGAGGGCGCCGAACAGGGTGTGCGGGACGGCCACCAGGGCAGTGTTGTTGGTGAAGACTGCCCAGGCGTCGGTCATCACGGGCCGGCCGTTCACCATTTCCACGCCCACCGGGTGCTGCATCCAGCTGTTGGCCACAATGATGAAGTAGGCAGAGAGGGCTGAGCCGATGACGGCCACCCAGAGGCAGGCGAGGTGGATGGCCGGCTTGAGCTGTTTCCAGCCGAAGATCCACAGGCCCAGGAAGGTGGACTCCACGAAGAAGGCCAGGAGGGCTTCCAGCGCCAGCGGGGCGCCAAAGACATCGCCCACGAACCGGCTGTACTCACTCCAGGCCATGCCGAACTGGAACTCCTGCACGATGCCGGTGGCGACGCCCATGATGAAGTTGATGAGGAACAGCTTCCCCCAGAACTTGGTCATCCGCAGGTATTCCGGCTTGCCGGTGCGGTACCAAGCGGTCTGGATCACCGCTACCACGAGGCCCAGGCCGATGGTCAGCGGCACCATCATGAAGTGGTAGACGGTGGTGATACCGAATTGCCAGCGTGCGATTTCCAAGGCGTCCATGGCAGTCCCTACTGTTAGCAGTGCAGTTTTCTACGCTTCGTAGAACTCTAACTTCTACACAGTGTAGAACATTGTCGGTGGCTGCAAAAAACCATCCGCCACACCCCTAGGATGGCGCGTCCCGGCCCGCCACGCCAGATGTTCTACCATATGTAGAAAGAAGCAGGGTTTCGGGGTAAATTTAGTTCTGTAGTTGAACAGCCGCGTGACGTCATCGGCGCAGCGAAAAGCGCACGGTGCGGGGAAATAAAGGAAAAGTGAAATGGCTAGTCTTGGTGAACTGGAACGGGCGGTCATGGACCTGCTCTGGGCGGGCCAGGAAGCGGCTACGGCCAACACCCTGAGGGACCAGTTGGCGCGCTCGTCGGCTGCACAGGGCGGGGCGGGCCACGAGGGCAAGGAACTGGCTGTCACGACTGTACTTACCGTGCTCTCCCGGCTGGAGAAAAAAGGGCTGGTGGAACGCGAACGGGGCACCCGCCCGCACCGCTACCAGGCTGTTTCCAGCCGCGCCGACCACACTGCCGAACTCATGCATGAGGTCCTCGGGTCAGCACCCGACCGCGAGGCAGTCCTCGCCCGCTTCATAGGATCGGTCTCCGAAGGTGAAGCCGCTACGCTGCGCAAACTGCTTGGCCACCTCTAGCAAACCATGTTCTGGGCCTCGTACCTGCTGGCGGTCCTTGCGATAGTCCTTGCGTGGCCGGTGCCGATCCTCCTTTCGAAGGCACAATGGCCGGCCAGGTCGCCCTTCACCGCGATGCTGCTCTGGCAGGCGATCGCCCTCGCAGGTGGCTTGTCCATGATCGGCGCCATGCTGGTCTATGGCCTGGAGCCGATTGGCGACAACCTGGTGGCCGGCCTTCGGGCCCTCGCCGGCATGGTACTTTTCAGCGCTCCCACCACGGCATTGGGGTTCTGGCACATCTTCGCCCTGTCCGCCGCGGCCCTGCTGACCGCTCACCTGGTCTTCACCCTGCTGCTCACCTACTACAAGATCCAGCGGCAGCGGCGGCGGCACCGTGAACTCCTGGCCCTGCTGGCCTCACCGTCCGGACAGGACACCGGAACCCTGGTCATCAGCCATGATTCCCCGGTGGCCTACTGCCTGCCGGGTGGGGCCCGCTCTGTGACCGTCCTGTCGGACGGCCTGATGGCCGCCCTCGAGCCGGCTGAACTCCGCGCCGTCCTCATCCATGAGAACGCCCACCTGAGCCAACGGCACCACCTGCTGCTCTGGGCGTTTGCCGCCTGGCGGCAGGCGCTGCCCTGGCTGCCCACCACCCGCCTTGCCCAGGAATCGGTCAACTCACTCATCGAGATGCTGGCTGACGACGTCGCCCTGCGGACCGAGAGCAAGGCGACCCTGATCAAGGCCATCGCCATCGTCGCCAGCGGCTCGGCAGCGAACCCCGAAGCTGGTGGCATCCGGCCGTCCTCACCCAGCCTGGCGCTTTCAGGGCTGGAGGCGGCCTCCATGGGACCGGGCTCGGACGCGGTCCGGACTGCAGCGTCCAGGGTCAGCCGCCTGCTGACACCCCAGCCCCAACTGCCGGCCGCGGCCCGCAGTGCCGTCCTGGCCGGCTGCATCCTGCTGCTCGCGCTGCCAACCGCTTTGCTCGTGGTTCCGGGGCTGCTCGGCTGACCTGCCGCCGCGGTGGTTGACCTGCCGAAGGCCGGCACCCTCAGGCGTCGATGCGCTCCCGGTCAAGGCTGGACGCCCCGGCGATGATGAAGTCCTTGCGCGGGGAGACATCCGAACCCATCAGGAGGTCGAAGATCTCCTCCGCCTGCTGGGCATTCTCGATGCCCACCTTCCGAAGGGTCCGGTGGCGTGGGTCCATGGTGGTCTCGGCCAGTTGCTCGGCGTCCATCTCCCCCAAGCCCTTGTACCGCTGGATGGGTTCCTTGTACCGCTTCCCCTCCTTGGCCAGGCGCGCCAGCAGCACGTGGAGCTCGGCTTCGGAGTAGGTGTAGATCATCTCGTTGGCCTTCTGGCCGGCGTTGATAACCTCCACCCGGTGCAGCGGGGGAACCGCCGCGAAGACCCGGCCTTCGAGGATCATGGGCCGCATGTAGCGGAAGAACAGGGTCAGCAGCAGGGTCCGGATGTGGGCGCCGTCCACGTCGGCGTCCGTCATGAGGATGACCTTGCCGTACCGGGCGGCGCTGATGTCAAAGCTGCGGCCGGAGCCGGCGCCCACCACCTGGATGAGGGCCGCGCATTCGGCGTTGGAGAGCATGTCCCCCACCGATGCCTTCTGCACGTTCAGGATCTTGCCGCGGATGGGCAGCAGGGCCTGGAAATCGGACGAGCGGGCCAGCTTGGCGGTGCCGAGGGCGGAGTCGCCTTCCACGATGAAGAGTTCGGAGCGTTCGACGTCGTCCGTGCGGCAGTCAGCGAGCTTGGTGGGCATCGAGGACGTTTCCAGGGCATTCTTGCGCCGCTGCGTCTCCTTGTGCACGCGGGCCGAGATGCGGGACTTCATCTCGTTGACGATCTTTTCCAGCAGCAGGGCCGACTGCGCTTTGTCGTTCCGGTTGCTGGAGGTGAGCTTGGCGGTGATCTCCCGTTCCACCACCCGCGCCACGATGGCGCGGACGGCGCTGGTGCCGAGGATCTCCTTGGTTTGCCCCTCGAACTGCGGCTCGGCGAGCCGGACGGTCAGGACTGCGGTCAGGCCGGCGAAGATGTCGTCCTTGTCGATCTTGTCGTTGCCGGCCTTGAGCTTGCGGGCATTGGTTTCCACGGCTTTGCGGAACGTCTTGACCAGGGCTTGCTCGAAGCCGGACTGGTGGGTGCCGCCTTTCGGGGTGGCAATGATGTTCACGAAGCTGCGGACGGTGCTGTCGTAACCAATGCCCCAGCGCAGGGCCACGTCCACTTCGCAGTCCCGTTCGACCTCCGCCAGCTGGCTGTGGCCCCGTTCGTCCAGGACAGGGACGGTTTCCTTGAACTTGCCGGAACCGTGCAGCCGCCACACATCGGTGACGGCCGGATCGGCGGCCAGGAATTCGACGAACTCCGAGATGCCGCCGTCGTGGTGGAAGATTTCTTCGTGCGGGCCTGCCTCACCGGGGGTTCCCGGGAGCTTGCGTTCGTCGCGCACGGTGAGCTTGAGCCCGGGAACCAGGAACGAGGTCTGCCGGGCACGGGCTGCGAGGTCCTCGTAGGAGAACTTCGCGTCCGGCGTGAAGATCTGCCGGTCCGCCCAGTAGCGGATGCGGGTCCCCGTTACTCCGCGCTTGGCCTTGCCCGTGACGTCCAGGACAGAGTCGTTGACGAACGGCGTGAAGGGCGCTGCCGGATCGGGCTTGGACCCGGTGTCCTTGAACCGGCCGGGTTCGCCGCGGCGGAACGACATCCGGTAGGTCTTCCCGCCGCGGTCCACCTCAACGTCGAGGCGTGAGGAGAGGGCGTTGACCACTGAGGCGCCAACGCCGTGGAGGCCGCCGGACGCGGTGTAGGAGCCACCGCCGAACTTGCCGCCTGCGTGCAGCTTGGTGAATACCACCTCGACGCCGGTGAGCCCCGTCTTGGGCTCCTTGTCGATGGGAATGCCGCGGCCGTCGTCGTGGATTTCGACGGAATTGTCCGCGTGAAGGATGATGCGGATGTCGTGGCCGAAGCCTGCCAGGGCCTCGTCCACCGAGTTGTCGATGATTTCCCAGAGGCAGTGCATAAGGCCGCGCGAGTCGGTTGAGCCGATGTACATGCCCGGGCGCTTGCGGACAGCTTCGAGCCCTTCCAGGACGGAAAGGTGCCGGGCGGTGTACTCAGAGCTTGGTGCCACTGGTGATGAACTCCTTCAGGGACGTGGGAGCGGCACTGGAACCGCTCCCTCTAGGGTAGTCGGCGGCAGCGACAGGAGCCTGCTGCCACACCCGCCGGCCGCTGTGCGGCGCGCCACGGGCAGGGTCCCGGCAGTCGGTGGGACATTCTTGACCCAACCTTGCGGATACGCGCACAGCGAACTTGCCCCATCCTTGCGATGGATTGGATACGAATGCTGGTTATATAGATGTACTGATCTACTAAGGAGGCCGACATGACAACAGCAGTGGCAGACCGCACGCTCAACGCACTGGACCGGTGCGACCGTTGCGGAGCTCAGGCATATGTCCGGGTTGTACTCGAGTCCTCCGGCGGTGAGCTGCTGTTCTGTGGCCACCACGCCCGTGCAGTGGAGGCGACGCTTAAGCCGTTGAGCTCCGACTGGCACGACGAGACGGGAAAGCTTCACGAGAAGGCTCCCGTCGAGATCGACTAGATGAGGCATCGGTAACAACGAACCCGGTGGGACCTGTCCGAATGGATGGGTCCCACCGGCGTTTAACCGTCCTTAGGGGGAACCTCACGGGGGTTAAGAAGCCAGGCCGCCCCGGGCCCACCGCAGGGTGGGGTCGGGGCGGCCTGGCTTTTGCGCTGGAGATCTAGTCCAGGTAGTCGCGCAGCACCTGCGACCGTGACGGGTGGCGGAGCTTGGACATCGTCTTCGATTCGATCTGCCGGATCCGCTCGCGGGTGACGCCGTAGACCTTGCCGATTTCGTCTAAAGTCTTCGGCTGCCCGTCGGTGAGGCCGAACCGCATGGCAACGACGCCTGCTTCGCGCTCGGAGAGGGTATCCAGTACCGAGTGCAGCTGTTCCTGCAGCAGGGTGAAGCTCACTGCGTCGGCAGGGACCACCGCCTCGGAGTCCTCGATCAGGTCACCGAACTCGGAATCGCCATCCTCACCCAGGGGAGTGTGCAGCGAGATTGGTTCGCGGCCGTATTTCTGGACCTCGACAACCTTTTCCGGGGTCATGTCCAGTTCCAGCGCCAGTTCCTCGGGCGTGGGTTCGCGGCCGAGGTCCTGCAGCATCTGGCGCTGGACACGGGCCAGCTTGTTGATGACCTCAACCATGTGCACCGGAATACGGATGGTACGGGCCTGGTCGGCCATGGCGCGGGTGATCGCCTGCCGGATCCACCAGGTGGCGTACGTGGAGAACTTGAAGCCCTTGGTGTAGTCGAACTTCTCCACGGCGCGGATCAGGCCCAGGTTGCCTTCCTGGATGAGGTCCAGGAAGAGCATGCCGCGGCCTGTGTAGCGCTTGGCCAGGGAAACCACGAGGCGGAGGTTGGCCTCCAGGAGGTGGTTCTTGGCGCGCTTGCCGTCGTGGATGATGAATTCGAGTTCGCGCTTGTACTTGGGGTCCATGGTGTCCCCGTCGGCAGCGATCTTTTCTTCGGCGAACAGTCCGGCTTCGATCCGGAGAGCCAGGTCGACTTCCTGCTCGGCGTTGAGCAGTGCCACCTTGCCGATCTGCTTCAGGTAGTCCTTGACGGGGTCGGCGGTGGCGCCGGCGGACATGACCTGCTGGACCGGGGCGTCGTCGTCGTCGGCGTCGGAGTAGACGAAGCCCTTGCCGCTGCCGGCGGCACCCTTGACGGGATCGGCGTCGGCATCCTCGACCGCGTCGGGGCCTTCGAGGACGATGTCGTCGATGTCCTCCTCGACCTCCTCGACGTCGTCCGGGTCAACGTCACCGGTGGACTTGCCGGCAGCCTCTGCTGCAGCTTTGGCGCCCGGTTTGGGCCCGCGCTTCTTCGGCTCGCGCTTGCCGTCCGCTGCAGCCTCACCGGACGAAGCCTTGTTGGCTGCCCGCGTAGCTGCCCGCTTGGCGTTGGTCGCGGCCTGCTTCTCCTCAGGGGACAAGACATCCTGGGCGGCGGAATCCTTCTTCGTGGAAGACGGGGTCACAGAAAACCTTTCTAGCGGTGGTCTGTGGAATCACCATACGGGCAACACCACTATGACCCTGTCAAGTCCGTGGTGGAAACCAAGCGCCACCACGGCCGGCAGAGTCACTTAAGACAACTCCCGGAGCGGCTGTAATGTTCCCTTGCGGGCACGGTTACAAGCACTCGATACACGGACCCAACCGGGTCTCGGCATCCATTGTCTCATGATTTGGCCGAATCCGGCCTCTCCTGCCGGCATCCATTACCACCCCAGCGCTTCCGGCGCCCCTGAGAGGCGTGGCCCGGGGCCACCACGGCCGGGCGTCAGACCACACCTCCGCGCTCCGGCCCAAAGGGATCCGGCCCGAATTTCTGCCAGGCAGCGTCCTTCCGCGCCGCCCAGCCGCAGAGCGCACCCCGCGCGACAATGTCCAGCAACAATTCCGCCAGCCTGTACCCGGGCTCAAGCCGGAGCGCCTCGCCCAGGTAGGCGGCCGCGTACGATCCGCGGCCGCGGCACCAGGCTATCCATCCCCTGCCGGCCAAGGCTGCAGCCCCGGCCCGTCCGCCCGGCGCTGCCAAGTGTTCAAGGACGCGGTCCAACATGTCCAGGGCCGCCCAGCAGGGCACCTCAGGCGCCACTCCCATCAGGATCTCGCCGTAACCGGCAACCGGAGGTCCGGCGGGGTTCAGTAAACGTGGCCGGCGGTCCCGGCCCAGCCGCGCAGGCGCTGTTGCAGCCCCGAACCCCGGCGTCCGCAACCGCGGCGCCGTGTCCAGGCATGCGGCCGGCGAGGCTAACGGCGCGAACACGGCGGAGTCGCCGGCAACCTCAGACGCACCCACATCGTCAAGGGCCCCGAAAAGCTCAGCTCCTGCCTCCGCGGCACTCCTGCCCGCTGCTGCCATGACCAGAACGGCATCGCGCCAAGTCGGCACGAAGATGGTGGCGCGAAGGAACGCATCGCGCTCGGCGTCCGGTTGCCACGGCGTCGCGGCCGGCTGGCCCAGGATCCTCTCCCAGAAGTCCAGCACGGAGCTGAACTGGGCCCTGCTCCGGGTCCGCCCGGCCAGTTCTTCCATCCAGCCGTCCTCCCGCGCCAGGACGGAGGCCACATATTTGCCCGGCAGCGCCGGCACGTGCGCAGTGCCCGATCCCGGCGCTGCCTCGATGCTGCTGCCCCGGTACACCATCTCGGCATTAAGCGTGCTGTCCCTGATCTGCTGGACCGGGCGGCCGGGCGGTGGGCAACACGACGAGTCCCGGCACAGGGCGTCCCGCCAATACGCGTCGCCCACGAACCACGCGTGACGGACAGGCATGCCCGCCTGGTCCAGGACAGCCTGCACGTCGCGGACCAGTTGGTCGTAGGCGGTAGGCGGCGCCGCCCCGGCGTCGGTGGTAAAAATCGCCAGCAGCGAGCCGTCGGCCTCAACGTCAGACTGCAGGTAGCGGCGGACGGCGCGGGCGAACCCCGACGGGTCCACCTGTGTCTCCAGGTCGGGAAGGTCAAGCCGCAGCGTGGCTCCCAGCGTGGTGCCGCGCAAGGTCATGGCCACGAGACTCGATGCCGGCCAGTATCCCAGCGAATGCGGGATGAAGCCGAGGATGTCTTCGGGGCCGTGGACTGTCAATCGTTCCGGAGCTGTCATGGCTCCAGCATTGGCCCCCTGCCGCGCAGCGCGCACCGGGCCGTTCGGCTATGTGGGAAACCCGAGCGGTGGAGGACCAGTGGCCTGCGCCCTTAGTCGTCGGTAGGTGCAGGCTGCCGGCGGCGGGCCAGGCTCTCCCGGCGCTGCCGCGCCAAGGCACTGCGCAGGGGCGGCACGACGATTCCCTGCGCCGCCATCTGCCGGCGCACCTTTCGCCTGGAGGCAACGATCGCTGCCGATCCAATCGCGAGCAGCAGGAACTGGACGCTGAGGGCCAGCCGGAACGGGTCCAGGCCATACAGGACACCCTGCGAGAATCCGGTGGCATAGAGCAGGTCCAACACCAGGCCGATCAGGAAGATGGACACCAGGGCGGCAATGAAACCGCCAACATTGACGATGCCGGTGGCCGTCCCGATCCGGTGCGCGGGGTTGAAAGTCCGCGCGAAGTCAAAACCGATCATCGACCCCGGGCCGCCGATGGCGAGGACGACCACCAGCATGGCCAGCAGCCACAGCGGAGACCTGCCGGGCAACAACAGCACCGCGGCCCAGGCGGCGGCCGTGAAACCGGCAATGAGCAGGACCATCGTGGAGCGTCTCAGCGGGTGGCGGGAAACGAAGCGGCCAATGAAAGGGCCCACGGCCATGGCAGCGGCAACATACAGCGCCATCAGAGCTGCAACGGTACCGGCGTCCAGGCCCTGACCGGAGATCAGGAACGGGTAGCCCCAGGTCATCGCGAACACGGTGCCGCTGAACTGGATGGTGAAGTGGCTCCACATTCCCAGCCTGGTTCCGGGCTGGCGCCAGGCGCGCGCCAGCGAGACGCCGGTTGCTTTCAGCCCCTGCCGGGCGTCCGGGCGTTCGGTGCCCGGCGGAACGTCCTGCAGCAGCAGGAGGACCAGCACGACGGCGAGGGCCGACATCCCGGCCAGCATCAGGAAGGCGGGAGTCCAGCCCGACAGGTGCAGGACGAGCGCGAAGGGAAGGACGCTGAACAGCTGCCCCAGCTGGCCGGACATGCCGGTCAGCTGGGTCACCAGGGGGACGCGGACCGGAGCAAACCACAGCGGGATGAGCCGGATCACCGAGATGAAGGTCATGGCATCGCCGGCTCCCACCAGCACGCGGCCCAGGACCCCGCCCGGGATGCTCTCGGCAAAGGCAAGCTGCAACTGGCCCAGCCCCATCAGCACGGCACCGCCGGCGATCATTGCCCGGGAGCCGAACCTGTCCACCAGCAATCCGACCGGGATCTGCAACCCGGCGTAGACCAGCAGTTGCAGGACCGTGAAAAAGGATATGGCCGAGGCCGTGGCATGGAAGCGCTCGGTGGCCTCAAGGCCCACTACCCCGAAGGAGGTGCGTTGCGCCACGGCCACCAGGTACCCGAAAATTCCAACGGTCCAAATCAGCCAGGCGCGGGGAGCAGTCACTAGTTCATTATGCCCGGCCCCGGCAGGCTCCCCCGAAGCCGTGACGCGCCGCTACGGCTTCGGATTCTCCCTGGCCAGGTATGCCTCCACGGCGGCGCCGAGGTCGTCGGCGTCGGGAAGCTCGTCATTTTCATTGGCCAGGAGCGAGCGCCGCACCATGCCGTCGGCCTTCTCGTCGTAGCGCGTTTCGAGGCGGGCCACCACCTGCTGGACTTCCTCGGACGCCTCGATCTGCTCGGCGATCTGGCGGCTGACGTCACGGCCCGATTCACGCAGCCGGTCGGTGGGCAGCATGAGCGACGTCGCAGCACCGAGGTATTCGAGGCCGGCGACGGCGGCCGTGGGGTACTCTGCCTCCGCAAGGTAGTGCGGCACGTGGATGACGTAGCCGGCGACATTGCGTCCGGCTTCGACGAGGCGCAATTCCAGGATGTGGCCGACGGCGGCTGGAACTTCCACGGTGGGCTTCCACACCGAAATGCCTTCAATCAGCTCAGGCCGGTTTCCGTGCACCGTGACGCCCACGGGACGGGTGTGCGGGACCGGCATGGGGATCGAGTGGATCCACGTGACCAGGTTGACATCGAGTTTCTCCACGATGTTGACCACGGCGCGGGCAAACCGCTCCCACTGCAGGTCGGGTTCGAATCCAGCCAGGAGGAGGAACGGTTTGCCGAGGCCGTCGACGAGGCGGTACAGGGCCAGCCGCGGCTCCTGGTAGTCCTGGATGTGGTCTTCCACAAAGCTCAGGTGCGGGCGGCGGGACCGGTAGTCGATCAGCTGGTCGGCGTCGAAGACCGCCACCGGCTGGGCATCGAGGGTGTCCAGCAGTTCGGCGTTGATCTGCTTCACCACGTGGCCGGCGTCGGCGAAACCGGTGAAACCCATGACCAGGTTCAACCCCCGCAGATCGGGGCTGTGGAACAGCTCGATGTTGCTGGCGTAGAGCGCGTCGGGGTCCAGCAGGGAGCCGGAAATCCGTTCAAGCACGGCGTGTTCCTTTCAGGGGTTCGGGTGGACATCTTGCATAACGCGGCGGACGGGCCGGGCATTCCGGCACCCCGTGTGGCGCACATCTCAGGAAATTCTCCCGCCGTGGCACGGAAGGGCTACGATCGGAACTGGCCTGCCAGGCGGGCTGGCACGCACCCGGAGCGGTCCACGACGGCCGGAGCCGGGCCACCATGGCAGAGCGCCCAACATGCATTCCTGCCCGAACGTTTCGAGAATTGAGGACTCATCCCTGTGGTCAAGAATACTGAAATCAACCTTAGTACCGTCTCGCGGGACTTGAAGAAGAGCGCCAGCGAGGCAGTGGTCATCGGGGTGGGGCAGGGAACCGACGGGCCCGTTCTCCTGGACAACCCGTTGACGGCAAAGTCCGCGGAAGCCCTCACGGAATCCCTCAAGGCGCTGGGCGTTACCGGCGCGGCAGACCAGCTTGTACGCCTGCCGGGGCTGCCCGAAACCGGAGCCGGGATCCTGGCCCTGGCCGGGGTTGGCAAGGTCGCGGCCGGCGAACCGCTGGCAGGCGAGTCGCTTCGCCGCGCCGCAGGCTCGGCGGTCCGCCAGCTTGCGGGCCTGGCCACAGTCACCCTGGCGTTTCCGACGGCGACCGTGCAGGACGTCGCTGCCGTCGCCGAGGGCGCGGCGCTGGGCGCCTACTCCTTCACCGAGTTCCGGTCCTCGACTGACGGGCTGAAGGACCCGGTCCGGAACGCCGTGATCTTCACCGAACTGGCCGGCACCGCCGGGGTGGACTCCGCGCTGAAGCGCGCAGGCCTGGTGGCCAAGGCCGTGAATGCGACCCGGTCCCTCGTCAACACCCCGCCCAGCCACCTGTACCCGGAATCCTTCGCAGAGGCCGCCAAGGATCTCGCCAAGGGCCTTCCGGTGAAGGTGACCGTTTGGGACGAGAAGCGCCTGGAGAAGGAAGGCTTCGGCGGCATCATGGGCGTTGGCAAGGGCTCCTCGCGGCAGCCGCGCCTGGTGAAGGTCGAATACTCCCCCGCCAAGGCGACGTCGAAGATCGCCCTCGTCGGAAAGGGCATCACGTTCGACACCGGCGGAATTTCCCTCAAGCCGGCCCTGAACATGGGTGACATGAAGAGCGATATGGCGGGCGCCGCCGTCGTCCTTAACACTGTCCTGGCCATCGCCGGGCTGGGCCTGCCCGTCAAGGCCACGGCCTGGCTGTGCATCGCCGAAAACATGCCCGGCGGTGCCGCCTCCCGCCCCGCCGATGTCCTGACCATGTACGGCGGCAAGACCGTGGAAGTACTTAATACGGATGCCGAAGGCCGGCTGGTCATGGCGGACGGCATCGTCGCAGCGAGCGGCGAATACCCGGACGCCATCATTGACGTCGCCACCCTTACCGGCGCGCAGCTTATCGCACTGGGCAACCGCACCGCGGGCATCATGGGCTCGGACAGCGTCACCGGCGCGCTCAAGGTTGCCGCGGACCGCGCCGGCGAGCTGGTCTGGCCGATGCCCCTGCCGGAAGAACTGCGCCCCAGCCTGGACTCCCAGGTGGCGGACCTTGCCAATATCGGAGAGCGGCACGGCGGCATGATGACCGCTGCCGTTTTCCTGCGCGAGTTCGTGGGTAAGGATAAGGCGGGCGCGCAGATCCCGTGGGCGCACATCGACATTGCCGGGCCGTCATTCAACAACGGCAGCCCGTACGGCTACACACACAAGCAGGGCACCGGCTGCACCGTCCGGACCCTGGTCGCGTACGTCGAGGACATCCTCGCCGCGGCCTGATCAAGGCTTGACGGGCCGTGCCGCGCGGCTTTGCGGCGGGGGTGATCCCTCCGCCACAAAGCCGCGTGACACTGGCCACAAGCGCTCCACAAACGTGCCGCCAAGGTGGAGCATGGATAGGTGGTTCGCTAAGGTGAACCACGGTAGTCACAAATGCAAGAGAGTTGCCCTGCTGACATAATCACGGCAGTGCAAGTTCCAAGACCAGATGATGCGCGCTGATCGCGTCATCGTTCACGCGAGGGAGCGTTTTAGTGGCCGATCAGGCAACTGCGCAAGAATTCGACATCCTGGTACTCGGTGGCGGCAGCGGCGGATACGCCGCGGCGCTGCGGGCGGTACAGCTGGGCCTTACCGTCGGCCTCGTGGAGAAGGGCAAGCTGGGCGGCACCTGCCTCCACAACGGCTGCATCCCCACCAAGGCCCTGCTGCACTCTGCTGAGCTGGCCGACCACGCCCGTGACTCCGCCAAGTACGGCGTGAACGTCACCCTCGACAGCATCGACATCAACGCTGTCAACGCCTACAAGGACGGCATCATCGCCGGCAAGTACAAGGGCCTGCAGGGACTCATCAAGTCCAAGGGCATCACCGTCATCGAGGGTGAAGGCAAGCTGCAGGGCACCGACACCGTCGTCGTGAACGGCACCGCCTACAAGGGCAAGAACATCGTCCTGGCAACCGGCTCCTACTCCCGCACCCTGCCCGGCCTGGAAATCGGCGGCAAGGTCATCACGTCGGACCAGGCCCTCACCATGGATTACATCCCCAAGAGCGCCATCATCCTCGGCGGCGGCGTCATCGGCGTCGAGTTCGCCTCGGTCTGGAAGTCGTTCGGCGTGGACGTCACCATCGTCGAAGGCCTCCCCTCCCTCGTTCCCAACGAGGACGCGACGATCGTCAAGAACTTCGAGCGTGCCTTCAAGAAGCGCGGCATCAAGTTCTCCACCGGCGTGTTCTTCCAGGGTGTCGAGCAGAATGACGACGGCGTCAAGGTCACCCTCGTGGACGGCAAGACCTTCGAAGCCGACCTGCTGCTGGTTGCCGTTGGCCGCGGCCCCGTCACCGCCAACCTGGGCTACGAGGACGCGGGGATCACCATTGACCGCGGCTTCGTCATCACCAATGAGCGCCTGCACACCGGCGTCGGCAACATCTACGCGGTGGGCGACATCGTTCCCGGCGTGCAGCTGGCGCACCGTGGTTACCAGCAGGGCATCTTCGTTGCCGAGGAAATCGCCGGCCTGAAGCCGGTGGTTGTCGAGGACATCAACATCCCCAAGGTCACCTACTCCGAACCCGAAATCGCCACGGTTGGCTACACCGAGAAGGCTGCCAAGGAAAAGTTCGGCGACGACCAGGTCCAGACCCAGGAGTACAACCTGGCCGGCAACGGCAAGAGCTCCATCCTGGGCACCTCCGGACTGGTCAAGCTGGTCCGCCAGAAGGACGGCCCCGTGGTTGGCGTCCACATGATCGGAGCCCGCATGGGCGAGCAGGTGGGCGAGGCCCAGCTGATCGTGAACTGGGAAGCCTACCCGGAGGACGTCGCCCAGCTGGTGCACGCCCACCCCACCCAGAACGAGGCCCTCGGCGAAGCCCACCTGGCGCTGGCCGGCAAGCCGCTGCACGGCTGATTTTCCACAGTATTACCAGGCCTGGTGCACCCGGCCGCGCAGGCCGGGTGCACTAGGCTTCCACCATGGCAGCAATCATTCGCACTAAAGATCAATAAGGAGAACGGGGACGACATGTCTGAATCCGTTAACTTGCCCGCCCTCGGTGAGAGTGTCACCGAAGGAACCGTCACCCGCTGGCTCAAGCAGGTAGGTGACCGGGTAGAGGTGGACGAGCCGCTGCTCGAAGTCTCCACCGACAAAGTAGACACTGAAATCCCCTCTCCCGTAGCTGGCGTGATTGAAGAAATCCTGGTCGCTGAAGATGAGACCGCCGAGGTAGGCGCACCCCTGGTGCGCATCGGCGACGGCTCCGGCGGCGGTTCCGCACCCGCCGAAGAAGCCCCTGCGCAGGAAGCACCGGCCCGGGAAGCACCCGCACCGGCTGAGGCTGCTCCCGCCCAGGAAGCACCGGCCCAGGAAGCTCGTGCCCAGCAGGCACCGGCGGCCGGCGGCGAAAGCCACGACGTCACCCTGCCCGCGCTCGGCGAAAGCGTCACCGAAGGCACCGTCACCCGCTGGCTGAAGGCCGTAGGCGACTCCGTTGAGGTGGACGAGCCGCTGCTCGAGGTTTCCACTGACAAGGTGGACACCGAAATTCCGTCTCCGGTGGCAGGCACCCTGCAGGAAATCCGGGTCAACGAGGACGAAACCGCCGAGGTCGGCTCCGTGCTCGCCGTTATTGGCTCCGGCGCTCCCGCTGCTGCGGCTCCGGCTCCGGCTGCCGCACCTGCTCCCGAGGCCCCCAAGCAGGAGGCACCGAAGCGGGAAGCCCCCAAGCAGGAAGCTCCTGCCCCTGCCGCGGCTCCCGCCCCGGCACCTGCGGCGGCTCCCGTCCCGGCTGCAGCACCCGCTGCACCCGCAGCCCAGGAGGCAGCCCCGGCCGGCGGTTCCGAGTCCGGCTACGTCACTCCCCTGGTCCGCAAGCTCGCCAACCAGCACGGCGTTGACATCTCCTCGCTGTCCGGCACCGGCGTCGGCGGCCGCATCCGCAAGCAGGATGTCATCGCCGCGGCAGAGGCAAAAGCCGCTCCCGCCGCAGCTCCGGCTGCAGCGCCTGCCGCGTCCGCTCCGGCCGCTTCCGGCGCTGCTGCCTCCTCCCTGCGCGGCACCACCCAGAAGGCTCCCCGCATCCGCCAGGTCATCGCCCGCCGCATGCGCGAATCCCTCGAGGTCTCCACGCAGCTGACGCAGGTCCACGAGGTGGACATGACCAAGGTCGCCAAGCTGCGCGCCCGGGCCAAGAACTCCTTCCAGGCCCAGAACGGCACCAAGCTGACCTTCCTGCCCTTCATCGCCAAGGCTGTGGCCGAGGCCCTCAAGCAGCACCCGAAGCTCAACGCTGCCTACGACGAAGACAAGCAGGAAATCACCTACCACAACGCCGAGCACCTGGCGATCGCCGTCGACACCGACAAGGGCCTGCTGGTTCCAGTCATCGCCGACGCCGGCAACCTGAACCTTGCCGGCCTCGCCGGCAAGATCGCCGACGTCGCATCCCGCACCCGCGACGGCAAGATCGGTCCGGACGAACTCTCCGGCGGCACCTTCAGTATCACCAACATTGGTTCCGTTGGTGCCCTGTTCGACACCCCGATCATCAACCAGCCGCAGGTGGGCATCCTGGGCACCGGCGCCATCGTCAAGCGGCCCGTCGTGGTTGCTGACGAAAACGGTGACGACTCGATCGCCATCCGCTCCATGATGTACCTGTCCCTGACGTACGACCACCGCCTGGTGGACGGTGCGGACGCCGGCCGCTTCCTCCAGACCTTGAAGGCACGCCTCGAAGAGGGCGCTTTCGAAGCTGATCTGGGGCTCTAGCCTCCGCAGCAAAGACAGCGACGGCGGTGCCGGCGCAGGTGGGAAACCGCCCGCGGCCGGCGCCGCCGTCGCGGTTTAACCAACGCAGCCGCTCCCGGGACCGCCGTGGCGTGGCTTTGCTACGGGCCGTAGAACTGACTGGCTAAGCTGGTGCCATGACTATTCTCTTCAACATCCTGGTCTTCCTGCACGTCGTGGGAGCCGCCATGATCGTAGGCTACTGGATTGCCACGATGCGGACCCCCACCGTCCACCCGCGCCAGCGCGATGGCGCGTTCCTGCAGCTCCTCACCGGCATTGCCATGATGGGCATCCTGCCGTTCCTCCCGGACAAGGATCCGAACTACGCCAAGCTGGGCATCAAATTCGTCATTGCCGTCGTCGTGGCAGTCCTGGCCGTCACCGGGACACGCAAGGTCAAGAACGGGCAGCCTGTCTCCACCGGCCTGGCCCACGGCGTGGGCGGCCTGGCACTGGTGAACGTGGCCATCGCCACCATCTGGCAGTAGCCCCGCACCAGCCGGCCGTAAACGTCTGTCCGGTCATAATCCTCTGAGAGCGGACAACCCGTGCACCGGACGGACGTGGTCCCTAGGATGGGAAACGGCGGGCCCGGCCGCGGGTGGCCGGCCCGGATTCGAACCGACGCTGAGGAGAGACATGGCGACAACACGCAATGCGCACACTGTATGGACCGGAAGCCTGACGGAGGGTTCGGGCAACACCACCCTGGACAGCTCCGGCCTTGGCACCTTCGATGTCACCTGGAAGGCGCGCACCGAGGCCGCCGGCGGAAAGACCAGCCCGGAAGAGCTGATCGCCGCCGCCCACTCGGCATGCTTCTCCATGGCGTTCAGCCACGAACTGAGCCAGGCCGGCTTCACGCCTGAGGAAGTCAACACCAAGTCCGAGGTCGGCTTCCAGCCGGGGACCGGCATCACGGGCAGCCACCTGACCCTGAATGCCCGCATCCCCGGCATTTCGGAGGAGGACTTCCAGCGGATCGCCGAGGCCGCGAAGAAGGGCTGCCCGGTCTCCCAGGCCCTCGCCGGGATCGAGATCACCCTGGATGCCACGCTTCAGGCCTGAGCCTTGCCGGCATAGAGCACCAAAAAGGCCCTGTCCCGCCGGATGTCCGGCGGAGCAGGGCCTTTTGGTTTACCCGGAAAAACCTAGGCAGGCGTCTCCGCCTGGCTGGCCTGCCGGCGGGCGGGCAGCGGCGCAGGCTTCAGGCGGCGGTATCCGGAGCGGGCCGGCGGACGGTCGGTGGGCAGTTCCTGGATCATTTCCTTGAGCGCGCCGATGCCGTACTCAAGCTGGGGATCGCGGCCGGCGGCGTAGGCGTGCGGCGGGTAGGTCACTTCGATGTCCGGGTCCACGCCGTAGTTTTCAACGCTCCACCCAACACCGCCGCCGAACCAGGTGGCGTACCTGGGCTGGGTGACTCCCGTGCCGTCGGCCAGGGAGAAGCGGTTGTCGATGCCCACCACGCCGCCCCAGGTCCGCGTTCCGATGACCGGCCCGATCCCCCGCAGTTTGGAGACCTGGGTGATGATGTCACCGTCCGAGCCCGCGAATTCGTCGGCGAGAATGATCACCGGCCCGCGCGGAGCGTGGTGCGGATACGTCCGGGGCTTCTCCCCGCGCGGCATGCTCCAGCCGGTGACCTTGCGGCCGATCAGCTCAGCGACCAGCTGGGACGTGTGTCCGCCACGGTTCCGGCGCACATCGACAATGAGTCCGTCCAGCGCGGTTTCGGTGTCCAGGTCCCGGTGCAGCTGGGCCCAGCCGTTGGCCATCATGTCCGGAATGTGGAGGTAGCCGAATGTTCCGTCCGAGGCCTCGCGGACGGTGCGCCGGTTGCCGGCGACCCATTCCTGGTACCGCAGCCGTTCCTCGTCCTTGACAGGCACGACGGCGACCCGCCGCTGGGTCCCTGCAGCGCCGCCATGTCCCGGGCCGTTGAGCAGGGTCAGCTCCACTGCGCGTCCGGCCGCACCCACCAGCTGCATGGCCGGGGTGACGGCCTGTGACAAGGGGACACCATCGATGGCAAGGAGGATGTCCCCTGCCTTGGCGCTGACACCCGGCCGGGTTAGCGGCGACGTGGCGAGCGGATCGGAGGACTCACCGGCCAGGATGCGGGTGATCTCCCAGCCCTGCGGTGTGTGGGTGAGGTCGGCGCCGAGGCGGCCCTGCCCGCGGCTGCCCCGCTCGGTCACTGCGGCCGGGCGCACGTAGGCGTGGGATGTGCCGAGTTCGCCGTGCAGCTCCCACAGCAGGTCAACCAGGTCATCGTGCGAGCCGAGGCGGTCCACCAGCGGACGGTACCGGGCGCGGATGGATTCCCAGTCCTGGCCGGCCATGTCTTCGGTCCAGAAGAAGTCGCGCTGCAGGCGCCAGGCTTCATCGAACGCCTGTCCCCAGACGCTAAGCGGGTCCAGCAGGACCCTGATCCTGCCCAGGTCCACTTTGACGGCTTTGCCGGATTCCTCATCCGCCTTGGCATCGGATGGAACGGCAGTGACCTGCTTGTCCGAGACCAGGACCACCTTGCTGCGGTCCCCGGACAGGCGGTAGCTGTCAACGGCGTCCACCAGCGTGGCTTGCTTGCGGCGGGCGACGTCGTAGCGGACCAGGCTGGGGCGGGCGTCCTTGTCCTCCTGGCTGGCCTTGCCGTCGCCGGTCACGCCGGCCAGGACGGAGTCGAGCCACAGGAGTCCGCCGTCCACGGCCTTCAGTGAGCTGTAGTTGCCCTGGGGTACGGGAACCCCGATGACGCGGTGCGCCAGGCCTTCCGGGTCGACGTGGACAGCTGCCGCGCTGTCTTGCTGCCCTTCGCTTGCGTCCGCGCCGTCCTTTACGGTTTCGGGTGCGGTCTCCCCGCCGGCGGGATCCACCGACGGGCCAAAGGGCGACGGCGTGTCAGCTGCGAGTGCCACCAGGTAGGGCTTGATGGGGCTGGGGAAGGAAAGGTCGAACGAGTGCCCGTCGTAGACCGGATCGAAGCTGCGGTTGGACAGGAACGCCAGGAACTTGCCGTCAGGGGTGAACGACGGCGAGGCGTCGCGGAAACGGCCGTCAGTGACCTCCACGGGATCGGCGTCGAGGCGGTCCACGGTGGCCAGGCGCAGGCGGCTGCGTGAGCCGAAGGACGTGACCGGTTCCGACCACGCCAGCCAGCGCGAGTCGGCGGACCAGGCCAGCTCGGAGATGCTGCCTTCGCCGATGCTGGCAACGCGCGTGAGGTTACCGGTTCGGGTGTCGGCCACGTGGACGTCGCCGAACGAGGTGCCCAGTGCTATCCACCGGCCGTCCGGGCTGGCTTCGAGCGAACTGGCCCGCGACGGCGTGGGGACGGTGATGCCGGTGGGCGCCGTGTCCTCCCTGTTTTCCGCGGCGGCCGTCGAGTCCTGCGGGGCGACGTCTGCCTGCTGGTCGTCGTCGGCGGGAACATGTTGGTTTCCGCCCGCAAGGACTGCGGCGCCGGAGGCCGGGACCGGTTGCGGCAGGTTGGGCGTTTCGGGGCCCTCCGTGCCCGTTTGTCCGGCGTCGGCGGAGTGGTCCGCCGTAGGTTCCTGGCCCGGTGCCGTCGCCTGCTGGGCACTGTGCGGGACAGGTGCGGCGATGTCCTTGATGTGCAGCGCCTCGACGCCGTCGTGGTCGGCGATGTAGGCGATGCGGCCGTCGCCCAGGGGCCGGGGCAGGCGCCCGCGGACACCCGGGGTTGCCTCGATGATGCGGGAGGGCCCGTCCTTGTGGCGCACCCAGTGGATGGTTCCGTGCGATTCGACGGCGCTGGCGGCTCCGGTGGTATCTGGTGCCACGGCGCCGAGGTGTTTTGCCGGGTCGAGGAGGGCCGGACGCCTGGTCTGCGAGGCAGAGCCCAGGGAGATCTCCAGCTTGACCGCCTCCGCTTCGAGGTCACTCAAGACCCAAAGTTCACCGGCGGATTCGAAGATGACCCGTTTGCCGTCGGTGGCGGCGTGCCGGACGTAGAAGTCCTGGTGGTCGGTGTGCCGGCGCAGGTCCTGTCCGTTGGGCAGCACCGAGTAGAGGTTGCCGTAGCCCTCATGGTCGGAGAGGAAGGCGATCCGGCCAGCCACCCACAGGGGGTCGGCGAGATTGCCGTCCAGGTCGGGCAGCAGCCGTTCGAATTCGCCGTTGCCGTCGTTGTCGATCCACAGCTTTCCGGCGGTACCGCCGCGGTACCGCTTCCACCATGCCGGTTCGCGGGACAGCACGGTCCCCAGCACCACCGGACGTTCGTCGCCCACCTCGGGGCCGAACGCAACCGATTCAACCGGGCCGTACGGCAGTTCCTGCGCCCACCCGCCGTCCAACGGGACACTGTAGGCGTAGGTGTGCCGGCTTTCGGCCTGCCGGAATGCGCTGGTGACCAACACGGAACCGCCGGCGGTGAACCCCTTGACCCTGGTGCTGCTGTGCCCGAAGTAGGTGAGCTGCCGGTATCCGCCGCCGTCGACCTGTGCCGAGACAACCTCCGGTGCCGTGCCCTGCACCACCGTCCACACCAGCCGCTTGCCGTCCGGGGTGAACCGCGGGTTGCGGGCGGGTAATTGGAGGGACGAGACGCGCCAGGCCCGGCCGCCGTCCAGGGGCGCGATCCAGACGTCGTCCTCGGCCACGAATGTGACCAGGTCGCCGTGCAGATGCGGGAAACGGAAGTAGCTCGAGGAAGTCATCGTTCGATCATAGTCAACCACCGCCTGCCCCCGCGGGAGGTGCCGGAGCCGCGCTGGCGTGGTGAGATGGACCATGCACATCGTCATGGCCGGCGCCTCCGGGCTCATCGGCACCTCCATGTCCGCAGCCTTCCGCGACGCCGGCCACTCGGTGGTGACACTGGTCCGCCGACAACCTGCGGGAGCATCAGAGATCAGGTGGGATCCGGCGGCCGGCGTCCTGGACCCCGGCGCCCTTGCCGGCGCCGACGCCGTCGTCAACCTGGCCGGCGCCGGCATCGGCGACAAGCCCTGGACGCGGCGCAGGGTCGAGGAACTGTTCAGTTCGCGGCTGGCGCCCACCAGGACCCTGGTGCAGGCCATGGCGCAGCTTGAAACCCCGCCTGCCACCTTCATCAGCCAATCAGCGTCAGGCTATTACGGCGACGCCGGCAATACGGTCCTGCGCGAGGACGCACCTGCCGGTTCAGGCACGTTGGCACAGATCTGCATCGAGTGGGAACGCGAAGCCAACCTGGCGCCCGAGGGTGTTCGCGTCGTGACGCCCCGCACCGGGGTGGTGTTCAGCCGTTCCGGCGGAGCACTGGGCAAGCTGCTCCCGCTGTTGCGGCTGGGCGTGGGCGGCCCGTTCGGAAACGGCCGGCAGTTCTGGCCGTGGGTGACGCTTCCGGATGTCTCGGCCGCCTTCCTGTTCCTCCTCGAATCCCAGGTGGCGGGGCCGGTGAATGTCGCGGCCCCCGGGCAGGCGGACGTCAATGCGATCGTTGCGGCGCTGGCGCGCGCCCTGCACCGGCCTGCCGTGCTGCGGGTTCCGGCGCCCGTGCTGCGGACCGTGATGCCCGGGCTCGCTGAAGAGCTTCTGTTGTTCAGCCAGCGGATGGAGCCTGCAGTTTTGTCGGCTGCCGGCTTCCAGTGGCAGCACGGGAACCTTGACGCCGCAGCCCGCTGGGTGGTCGGGAAGGACAACGCCGGCTGACCAGGGGCACTGGTGCGGCAGCCCTGCCCGCGGGCGCGTCATCAGCCGCCCGGAAGGATGTTGCTGATCTTCCACCGGCCGTCCACGGACACCAGGACCAGCCTGAGCCGCTGCGCCGGGCTGGCCGGCCCTGTCGCCAGCACCTCGTTCTCCGGGCCCACGGCCTGGTAACCCGAGGAGGCGGAGGTCAAGCGCACGACGGCGTGGTCCTGCGTCGACCCGGATTCGGGCGTGACCTCCGAGACCATCGTGGCGAAACCGTCGAGGCGCTGGCGGGAAGCACCCAATGGCCCGGCAATGTCCTGGTCAGCGGCCGCGGCGGGCGATCCGGGCGCGTTGACGGCGGACAGCAGATCCACACTCCCGGTATTGAAGGCATGATCCCGCAGCGCGGCCAGCCCCCGAACAGCCACCGCAGGATCGGCAGCCGCAGCTTGCTGCCGGGCCTCGGCCAGCACGTCGACGGGGCTACGCCCGGCGTCGTGGCCTGGCGCGGCCGGTCCTTGCGGAACGCCGGCAGCGGACGGCATGCCCGGAGCGGAGTCGCCGAGCCACGGTCCTGCACCGGCGGAAGCGGCCAGCCACCACATCCCAGCCGCCGCCACGCCCACTGCCGGCAAGGCGAGCCGGGCCGGCAGCCGCGGAATATGCAGTGCCCGGACCCCGGCAGGGGCGCCCGCATGCTTCCCATGTGACGTTGCTTCGGCCTGGGGCGAAGGAAAGCGGCGGATCCGGGCCCGCGCTGCCGGGCCCGGCCACCGCAAGGTCGAGAGCCGCCGCCGCAGCCTCCGGAGTCTCGTGCCCAGCGCGGAACCCTTCGCTTCTGCCGGGATACTGCGGCGGGTGAGCAGCTCCGGAAGGACCGTGGGATGGACGGCACCCGAGAGGTCAAGAGGCAGCGCCTCCGCACTGCGGAAGACAGCAGTACCCAGCGCCATGGCAGTAGGCCGCAGCCGGCGGTCCTCGTTCAACCCTTGTTCGAGGGCTGCGGCAAGCTCCTTCGGGACACCGGGAACCAGCAAGGACAGCGGCGGGCGGTCCAGCGTGCGGCCGGGCGCTTCACCGGTCAGGCAAAACCAACCAATCGCGGCCAGCGAGAACACATCGCGTCCTGGCTGAAGCCCCGCGCGGGGGGCATCAACCGGCGACGGGTCAACGAAGCCGCCGGTTCCAGCCGTCACTGCCCGGCCAGGATCGCCGAGCATCCGGGCCACACCGACGTCGGACAGCATCGGTTTCCCCTGCCCGGTGAACAGGATATTCCCGGGCGCCACGTCCGAGTGCGTGAAGCCTTGGGCGTGCAGGTATCCCAGGGCCTGCGCAACGGGAGTCAGGACGGTGACGCTTTCTCCCACGCTGAGCCTGCCTCGGGATGCCACCAACTGCGCCAGCGAACCGCCAGCGGCGAAGTCCATGGTCAGGGCCGTCCCCGGCGCGGGCCCGGCGACGCGCACGGCATCGTGGGCCCTGATGAGGTGCGCGTGGTCCAAGACACTGAGGATGCGGATTTCCCTTCGCACTTCCTCCTCCCGCATGGCCTCGTCCCGGGCTCTGCCGTCCGGGGCACGGAAGCACTTCAGCGCAAAGTCCCTGCCCGTGCGCTGTTCCGTGGCCAGCCAGACATCCGCGCTGCCGCCGCGGCCAAGCAGCCGGCCGACGTCGTAGCCCGGGACTTCGGGAGCTTGTGCACCATCCATGCTCCATGTCTATCGGAATCCGGGGCGGGCTGCAGAAGTTATCCACAGGCCGTGGCCGCTGCAGTCACATTGGGTGCCCGCCGGTGAGCTTGGACACTAAACCGGGCCGGGACGGCTTCGGGGTCTAAGCTGGATTCCATGACTCTTGAGTTTTCACAGCTGGGTCTTGCCCCCGACTTCGTTGACTACATGGAAGGCTGGGAAGCCCAGCGCGAGCTCCATGACAAGGTTGTCGCCGGAGTTGCCCCCAGCACAGTCCTGCTCCTGGAGCACGCAGCCGTTTATACGGCCGGCAAGCTCACCGAGGACCACGAACGGCCGTTTGACGGCACGCCGGTCGTCGCGGTGGACCGCGGCGGCAAACTCACCTGGCACGGCCCCGGGCAACTGGTGGCCTACCCCATCCTGAAGCTGAAGAACCGTGCCGGCATCCGCGACTACGTGGAACGCCTCGAAGACATCATGATCACGGTCATGGCGGACTACGGCATCAAGGCGGAACGCATCAAGGGTCGCGCGGGCGTCTGGATCAAGGCGGACGCCATCGGTCCCGACCGCAAGATCGCCGCCATCGGCATCCGGGTCTTGAACGGCGTCACCATGCACGGCATCGCCATCAACTGCAGCAACGATCTCGCCCCCTACGGCCAGATCATTGCCTGCGGCATCACCGATGCAGGCGTGACCACCATGTCCTTGGAAACAGGACAGGACATCCGTCCGGCCCATATTGTGGACCGGTTCGTGGAGGAATTCCACAAGCACGAAGAAGCATTGGTTTCGAGCCCTGAAGGAGCTCTACTGTGACATTGGCACCTGAAGGCCGGAAGATGCTGCGGATCGAGCAGCGCAATGCTGCCGTTCCGGTGGAGCGGAAGCCGGAATGGATCAAGGCCAAGGTCCAGATGGGCCCGGAGTTCGTCGGGCTGAAGAACTTGGTCAAAAAGGAAGGCCTGCACACCGTCTGTGAAGAGGCCGGCTGCCCGAACATCTTCGAATGCTGGGAAGACAAGGAAGCGACCTTCCTGATCGGCGGGTCCGAATGCACCCGCCGCTGCGACTTCTGCCAGATCGACACCGGCAAACCCTCCCCTGTGGACATGTTCGAACCCACCAAGGTGGCCCGCTCCGTCCAGTCCATGCAACTGCGCTACGCCACCGTCACCGGTGTGGCCCGCGACGACCTCCAAGACGAAGGCGTCTGGCTCTACGCCGAAACCGTCCGCAAGATCCACGAACTGAACCCCGGCACCGGCGTGGAACTGCTCATCCCCGACTTCTCCGGCAACCCCGACCACATCAAAGCGATCTGCGACTCCGCCCCCGAAGTCTTCGCCCAC
>NZ_QEHL01000027.1:0-77635 GCF_003116525.1 Pseudarthrobacter sp. AG30
CCGATCAGACTGTCATACTCACCTTTTGACCGACTTTCTTTTCGGCAACCAGTTTTGACTAAGAGTAGGAGTGCTTTTTCGACTTTTTGTCAGTTTCAGAAGTCGTCTGCACAGAATGTCCGAAGTCATCTGCACTGGATGTATGTCGGCACGCAGAAACCGCGCTTTCGGCGGTGGCCGGTGCGAGGGCGCAAGCGGCCGGGAGCCGCCTGGTTTTAAAGCCTGGCGTAGGCCCAGCCGCCCCATTGGCCGCCGGGCAAGGTGGGCGATGGCCGCGGGAACCATGCCAATGCCGGGCGCAGGGTCCTTTTCTTCCAGGCCGGCGGAGCGCATGCTGTTGCCGCAGGCGAAGATACGCACGTCCAGTTGCCGGGCGCTTTTGACGGCTTCGGTAGCGGGTGAGTTTGTGGCCAGGAATTTCACACCCGGGCCCCGGACAACCACTTCAATCCCGGTTCCCGGGGTGAGTGCGGCGCGGGCGTTGGTGGCGCTGCGGAGGATGCCGGTCAGGGCGTCCTGCTCAAGCGGCCCGACGGTGTGAATGACTAAGCCCCTGCCGCCGCCGTCGTTGGCGGTTTCTGCGGGCGGCCCTGTCTATGGGCACATTACTCGGTTGTTTCACTCAGCCCGGCGAGGGCCGTGCGGAGGCGGGTGCCGGCGTCGTCTGCTATTTCTTTGACGGAAGGGGCGCCGCTGAGCTGGACCATGGTCTGGGGGTCGATTGCTTCCACCGTGGTCACGTCTGCATCCTTGTTCCGGCGCACCACGACATTGCACGGCAGCAGGGCGCCGATTTCAGGTTCGGCGGCAAGGGCGCGGCTGGCAAGAGCCGGATTGCAGGCGCCGAGGATGACGTAATCCCCGACGGCGTCTGCTGCTTCAGTGCCAAGCTTGGCTTCAAAGGTGGACCGGACGTTTATTTCCGTCAGGATTCCGAACCCCTGCGCCGCAAGGGCCTCGCGGGTGCGCTGCAGCGCTTCCGCCCAGGGAAGGGAGACGGTGGTGGCCAGGGTGTACGTCATGATGCTCCTCGAAGTTGCTCGACCGGTCCGCTGATTAGGCAAGGGAGAGGAAAAGCTTCTCCAGGTCCTTCTTGTCCATGGTTCCATCTTTTTGGACAATGCACTGCTCCAGCCCGGTGGCAATGATGGCGAAGCCGGCCCGGTCAAGGGCCTTGGACACAGCGGCCAGCTGGGTAACGACATCCTTGCAGTCCCGGCCCTCCTCGAGCATCCGGGTGACGGCCGCGAGCTGGCCCTGGGCGCGCTTGAGGCGGTTGATCACGGGCGTGAGCTCGGTTGGGTTCAGTTCCATAAGGGGGTCTCCATCGATAAGGTGCTACCCCCAACTATATACCCCCACGGGTGTTTTGACTACCCCCGGGGGTATCTGTAATACTCGGTGGGGTATCCACCCGACCCCTTCCGAGAGGCCACTTATGACTTCCCCTTCCAAGGCACCCGCCGTGACCGCACTCGCCCCCGAAACGCTGCAGTCCTGGTTCACTGAGCACCAGGACCTCGTGGTGCTCGATGTGCGTTCCGCCGCTGAATTCGAATCCATGCACATCCGCGGCTCCTACAACGTGCCGTTGCCGCTGCTCTCCGAGCACACCGACGAACTCGCCGCCCGGCTTGGCTCGCGCGTGGTCCTGGTCTGCCAGTCCGGAGTGCGTGCCGAGCAGGCCCGCCAGCGCATGGCCACCGTCGGCCTGGACACGGCCTACGTGCTCACCGGCGGGGTTCCCGGCTTTGCTGCCGCCGGCGGCGATGTGGTCAAGGGCAAGGACCGCTGGGACCTGGAGCGCCAGGTCCGCATGGCCGCAGGCTCCCTGGTGATGCTGGGCCTGATGGGGGGCAAGTTCGTCTCCCCCAAGGTCCGCATGCTGGCCGGTGCCATCGGCACCGGGCTGACGTTCTCCGCCGCAACCAACACCTGCGCCATGGGCAAGGCCCTCTCGGCCATGCCGTGGAACAAGGCCGCCCAGGAACCCACCCGCGAAAGCGCCATCCTGCAGCTTCCCGTGCAGACGGCTGAAGAGGGCGCTGCGGCATGATCCCGGCCCTGGGACTGGGGCTCGTCGTCGGCGTCGCACTGGGCGTTGTGGGCGGCGGCGGGTCCATCATCGCCGTTCCGGCCCTGGTGTACGGCGTGGGCATGAGCCCCGCCCAGGCCATTCCCACCTCACTGCTGGTGGTGGGCATCTCCTCGCTGGCCGCCCTGCTTCCCCGGATCCGGGACGGCCTGAACTGGCCCGTGATCGCACTGGTCGGGACCGCCGGTATCCCGGCGGCCTGGGCCGGCGCGGCAGTGGGCAAGCTGCTGGATCCGAACATCCTGATGCTTGCCTTCGCCGTGATCATGGTGGCCGCGGGCATCCGGATGCTCAGCAAGCCCCGCGAAAGCGAAGGTTCCTGCAGCACCGGGCCGAACCGGGCTTTCCGGTCCTGCGCCCCGAAAGCCGTGGGGGTGGGGCTGCTCGTCGGGTTCCTCACCGGGCTCCTCGGCGTGGGCGGCGGCTTCCTCATCACCCCCGCACTGACCATCTTCCTGGGCCTGCGGATGAAGCAGGCTGTTGGAACCTCTTTGGCGATCATCGTGGTCAATTCCGCCGCCGGGTTCGGCGCCCACGCTGCCGGATACACCATCGACTGGGCCACCACCCTGGCGTTCGCCATCCCGGCCATCGTGGGATCGGTGGTTGCCGCCCGGTTTGCCCGCCACCTGCACGACAAGCACATCCGTATCTCGTTTGCCGTACTCATCTTCGCCGTCGCGGCGTGGGTCACCGCCGGCACGGTCACCGCCTGACTCATCCATAGAGGAGAACACCATGGGACTGATCGATTCCCTCAAGAAGGCCTTCAGCAAGCCCTACAAGACAATCTCCGTAGCGCAGGCCAAGGACCTCCTGGGCTCCGGGGCCACGCTCATCGACGTCAGGTCAGCCCAGGAACGGCGGACCGGCCGGGCGCCGCAGGCCAAGCATGTCCCCTTGGACAGGCTGCAGGCCAGCACCGCCGGCATCCAAAAAACCCGTCCCGTGATCGCCGTCTGCGCCTCCGGCGTACGTTCGGCCTCAGCAGCGCGGCTCCTCGCCGCCAAGGGCTACGACGCCTACTCGGTGCGCGGCGGCATGGCCGCCTGGCGCCAGGCCGGCGAACCCGTCCGTTAGGCAAGCACCACTTCCACACACCCAGCCGAAACCACTTCGAAGGAGAACCCCCATGGCTGAAATCACCATCACCGAAGCCGAACAGCGCCGCTCCACCGCCCGGATCCTCGACGTCCGCGAGGACTTCGAGGTCGCCGAGGGCATGATCCCCGGCGCCCTGCACATCCCCATGGGCCAGCTGCAGGCCCGCCTGGGCGAGCTGGACCCGGCCGTCCCCGTGATCGCCGTATGCCGCAGCGGCAACCGCAGCGCCGCCGTCGCCGATGCCCTCAACGGCGCCGGCTACAAAGCGGACACCATGGCCGGCGGCATGACCGCCTGGACCCGCGCCGGACTCCCCACCACCTAGGCCCCAGCCGCAGGGCACTTACCCCTAGCCCGACCGAAAGGACACGACAGATCATGGCAACCATCGACATCACCGACCAATCCTTCGCCCAGACCCTGGAGGACAACGACATCGTCTTCGTCGACTTCTGGGCAGCCTGGTGCGGCCCCTGCCGCATGTTCGCCCCCACCTACGGCGCCGCCGCCGAACGGCACCCCGACATCACCTTCGCCAAGGTGGACACCGAGGCCGAACAGGAGCTTTCCGCCGCAGCGAACATCACCTCCATCCCCACGCTGATGGCGTTCAAGGACAAGACCCTCGTCTTCTCCCAGCCCGGAGCACTCAATGCCACCGGACTGGAGGAAGTCATCCAGGCCGTGAAGAACCTGGACATGGACAAACTCCGCGCCGAAGCCGGCCACCAGCACGCCTGACACACCATGGCGGGCCAGCACGCTTTCCGTACTGTCACGGCAGAAGAACTCGCCAATGTGTGGCCCCGTGCCGCACTGGTGGACGTCCGAAGCCGGGATGAACACGCCACCGCGCATGTTCCGGGGAGCCTGAACATTCCCCTGGATGAACTGCCCTCCCGGCTCGCGGACCTGCCCAACACCACCATCCACCTGCTGTGCGGATCAGGGAAACGCAGCAGCCAGGCCGCACGGATCCTCACCGACCGCGGATACACCACGGTCAACGTGGCCGGCGGAATCACCGAGTGGTACCGGGCAGGCCACCCTGTCACCTATCAACAAAGCACCCGAAGACCAGCCTCCAGCGGCCAGGAGCCGTGTAGTCACAGGCCTCCTGCACCTGTTCCGAAGGCCGTTCCACAGGAAAACAACCTAGGCCGCAGTGCACTTGCGAGATACCCCCCGGGGTATCTATACTGATTGCAGAACAACCTTCCAATCCCCTTTCACAATGAAGGAGAGCACCAGATGCTTATCGAGCGCATTTACGACGAAGACCTCGCCCAGGCCAGCTACCTGATCGGCTGCCAGGCCAAGGGTGAAGCGATCGTGGTGGACGGGCGCCGCGACATCGCCGTCTACCAGGACCTTGCCGCGAAGAACGGCATGAAGATCGTGGCCGTCACCGAGACCCACATCCACGCCGACTACCTCTCCGGCACCCGCGAACTGGCCGCCGCCACCGGCGCCAAGATCTACGTTTCCGGCGAGGGCGGACCGGACTGGCAGTACGAATTCGAGGGCGAGCGGCTGTACGACGGCGACACCATCACCTTGGGCAACATCAGCATCAAGGCCGTCCACACCCCCGGCCACACCCCGGAGCACCTGTCCTTCCTGGTCACCGACGGCGCGTTCAGCGACAAGCCCGGCTACCTGCTCTCCGGAGACTTCGTGTTCTCGGGCGACCTGGGCCGCCCGGACCTGCTGGACGAGGCCGCCGGTGGCATCGAGACCCGCTTCGAGGGTGCCAGGCAGCTCTTCGCGAGCCTGCGCGATAAGTTCCTGACCCTGCCGGACTACGTCCAGGTCCACCCGGCCCACGGCGCGGGCAGCGCGTGCGGAAAGGCCCTGGGCGCCATCCCGTCCTCCACGGTCGGTTACGAACGGCTCTACGCCTGGTGGGGCCCTTACCTGGCCGCGAACGACGAGACCGGCTTCATCAACGAGCTCCTCGATGGCCAGCCCGACGCCCACGCCTACTTCGGCCGCATGAAGCGCGAAAACCGTGAAGGCCCTGTTGTCATGGGTGAGCGTATCCCGCTGCCTGAACTGTTAACTGAGATCGTTGCCGCCGGCCTGGCGGAGGACACCCTGACCTTCATCGACACCCGCCCTAACAGCGAAGTCCATAAGGGCACCGTGGTCCGGTCCCTGAACGTTCCGGCCGGCAAGTCCGTGGCCAGCTACGGCGCCTGGGTGGTGAACCCGGAAACCGATCAGAACCCGTTGGTACTCCTGGCCAAGGACCAGGAACAGGCGCAGGACATGTGGGACCACCTGGTCCGGGTCGGCATCGACAACGTCGCCGGCTACGTCACCAGCATCGACGGGCTGCCCACCTTCACGCCGAAGCTGATCCAGCCCGAAGAACTCGACGGGTTCGACGCCGCCATGGTCCTGGATGTCCGCAACCGCACCGAGCACACCGCCGGGCACGTGCCCGGCTCGTACCAGCTCAGCGGCGGTCGCGCCATGTGGCACCTGGATGAACTCCCCGCCGAGGGCACCATCGTAAGCTACTGCCAGTCCGGGGTGCGGAACTCCGTCGCGGCCAGCGCCCTGCGCCGGGCGGGGTACGACGTCGTCGAACTCGACGGCAGCTACGCCGCCTGGGACGCCTGGCACAACTCCCGCCAGTCAGCCGAGGCCTAGGACCACCGCCCCCGCACGGCCCCCTGAGAACGCACGGTCAGGCACGGCCTCGCCGTGCACGACAAGAGATAAGGAAACCCTTTGATGATGAACGGCTTTGATATGGGCGGGATGGGGCTAGCCTGGATCTTCTGGATCCTGCTGATCGCCGGCGTGATCCTCCTCGCCGTGGTGCTGGTCAAAGCCTTCACCCGCAACGCCGGCGGCAACGCCCCCACCGATGGGCAAGGACCACCACGGCCGGGTGCGGGCCCTGCCCGGGGCCGGGAGATCCTTGAGGAGCGTTACGCCCGCGGGGAGATCAGCACCGAAGAATACCAGGAACGGCGTCGGATGCTGGAGGAGGACGGGCGGTGAGGCCGCTGACACGCCGCCAGCTGCTGGCACTGGGTGCGGCCGGGGCCGGCGCCACGGCTGTCGGCGGCGCCGGGCTGTGGTTGACCACCGGCCCCGGCACCGGATCCGGACACACCGGGGGTGAGGACCTGACCGAACCCCAGTTGCTGGCCAGCCGCGACCGGGTGCTGGAACTGGACCTGACCGCCGCGCCGGCACGGGTCCGGGTCGGCGGGCAGGAGGCCAACGTCCAGGCATTCAACGGCTCCCTGCCCGGGCCGACCCTGCGGGTCCGCGCGGGCGACACCATCCGGATCACCATGCGCAACGGGCTGCAGGCTCCCACGAACCTGCACGTGCACGGACTGCACGTCTCCCCCCAGAGCAACAGCGACAACCCCTTCGTCAGCATTGACCCGGGCGGGTCCTTCGACTACGAGTTCACCCTGCCCGGCGCCCACCCGCCGGGTACCTACTGGTACCACCCCCACCGCCACGGGCACGTCGCCGGCCAGGTCGCCGCCGGCCTCTACGGGGCCATTGTGGTGGAGGATCCCGACGCGGTCCCGGTCACCCGGGAAAGGGTGCTGGTGGTCTCCGACCTGTCCCTTGACGCAGACGGCAACCTTGCCCAGCCGGACTGGATGCAGCAGATGATGGGACGTGAAGGGCAGATCGTCCTGGTCAACGGCCAGCTCCGCCCGCAACTGCGCGCCGCGCCCGGAGAACGGGAGCGGTGGCGGATCATCAACGCCTGCTCCTCCCGCTACCTGCGCCTGGCACTGGACGGACAGCAGCTCCGGCTGCTCAGCCGGGACCTCGGACGCCTGCCGGTCCCCGAGGACGTCACCGAAGTGGTTCTCGCCCCCGGCAACCGCGTAGAGCTGCTCGTGGAAACCCGCGACGGATCCTCCACCCTCACAGCGGCACCCGTGGACCGCGGCAGCATGAACGCCATGATGGGGGGTGGCAACCAATCCGGTAGTGGCCCGGTCGACCTGCTCTCCCTGGCCGTGTCGGGAAGCGCGGGCACTGACCCCGGGCCCGTGCCCGAAGGCCGGCCCCTGCGCGATCTGCGGAACGAACCGGTTACAGCCGCCCGCACCCTGAACTTCGCCATGGGCATGAACGCAAACACGGGCATGAACGGAAACATGGGCTCGGGCACGGGGATGGGCAGCATGATGGCCTTCACCATCAACGGGCGGAAGTTTGATCCCGAACGGGTCGACGAGACGGCAGCGGCCGGGACCGTGGAGGAGTGGACCCTGACCAACTCCAGCCCCATGGACCACCCCATCCACCTGCACGTATGGCCCATGCAGGTCATCCAGGACGGCGACCGCGACGTAACCAAACCCACCTGGCAGGACGTGGTCAACGTCCCCGCCCGCAGCCGGGTGAAAGTCCGGGTAGCCTTCAACGACTTCCCCGGCCGCACCGTGATCCACTGCCACATCCTGGACCACGAAGACCAAGGCATGATGGCCACCGTCCAAGCCCGCTGACCAGCCAGCGACCGGGCGAAAAACCCCATCACCGCAACACATGGCTCTGCAACCGTTGACTCTGGACCTCCGGTGTGGCGATGCGGGACGGGCCGGTGCAGGTGCGTTCAGAATCAACCGGCTCCGGGCGGGTGAACGGCCCGCTCCACTGGGGGCACCGCCGTCGGATCAGCCCGATGCCCGCACCCCTAAGACCGACAGGACCCACCAGTGATCTCAGGCAACACCCGCCGGCAGCCTCGAACAACAGAGGCCATCACGCTGGGACTGCGGCAGAACCTGGCCCAGTTCATGCTCCTCGTCGCCGTCAACGCCCTCGTGGGCGGCACCCTCGGCCAGGAACGCACCGTCCTGCCGCTGCTCGCCGAAAAGGTCTTCCACCTCGATGAGTACACGTCCGCGCTGACGTACATTCTGGCGTTCGGTCTGGCTAAAGCCGCCACCAACTACTTTGCCGGAACCCTCTCGGACCGGTACGGCCGAAAACCGGTCCTCGTCGCTGGTTGGCTCATTGCCATCCCTGTCCCGGTGCTGCTGATCTTCGGGCCGTCCTGGGGTTGGATCGTCGCTGCCAATGTGGTGCTCGGGGTCAGCCAGGGCCTGACCTGGTCCACCACCGTCATGATGAAAATGGACCTCGTCGGCCCTGAGCGCCGCGGTCTGGCCATGGGGCTGAATGAAGCGGCCGGTTACCTGGGGGTCGCGGGCGCGGCGCTGGCTACCGGCTACATCGCCGCCGCGTACGGGCTCCGTCCCGGGCCGTTTCTGCTGGGGGCTGCCTTCGTCGCGGTCGGCCTCGGCCTGTCCGTGCTGACCATCCGCGAAACACATCACCACGCCAAGGCCGAAGCCGCCGCCCACGTTCCGGTCCATGCGGGCAGCCACGCCGGGCTGAGCAACCGTGCCGTCTTCATCCTGACCAGCTTCCGGGACAACTCCCTGTCCTCCGTCAGCCAGGCCGGAATGGTGAACAACCTCAACGACGGCCTCGCCTGGGGACTTTTCCCCGTCCTGTTCGCCGCCGCAGGGCTCAGCATCGAACGCATCGGGATCCTCGCCGCTCTCTACCCGGCCATCTGGGGCGCCGGGCAGCTGGTCACCGGCGCGCTGTCGGATCGGATCGGGCGCAAACCCTTGATTGCCGGCGGCATGCTCGTCCAAGCCCTGGCACTGGGCATGGTCGGGTTCGGGCATGACTTCGGCACCTGGCTCGCCGCCGTCATCCTGCTCGGTGCCGGCACTGCCATGGTCTACCCCACACTGCTTGCAGCGATCGGCGACGTCGCCCACCCCGAATGGCGGGCACGTTCAGTCGGCATCTACCGGCTGTGGCGCGACGGCGGGTTTGCCGTCGGCGCCCTGCTCTCGGGACTCATCGCCGACGCCTACGGCATCCCGGCAGCCGTATTGACCGTCGCCGGCCTGACTGCGCTCTCCGGCTTCATCGTGGCCATTCGCATGCGCCCCGCTGACCACATATCCAGCCGCCCCACAGGCTGACCCAGAGAGGATTAGGACAGCGGCGGGGACAAGTAGCCGCCCCACGGCGCTGAACCGTAGGCTTAGGCCCCTTCCCGTTTCCCATTCACTGCCCGGCAGACTATCTGGAAAAAAGTTTCTCACCGTCCGGACGCAGTTCCCCTGTGGGTGAGACGTGCCGGTACAGGGTCTGGCGGGTGATCCCGAGTTCGGTGCAGAGTTCGCTGACCTTCGTGTTGGGTTGACCCATGGACGCCAGGGCGAGACGGAGTTTGGCGGGAGTCATCTTGTAGGGCCGCCCGCCGTTCCGGCCGCGGGCCCGTGCTGAGGCGAGGCCGGCGAGGGTGCGTTCGGAAATGAGTTCGCGTTCGAATTCAGCGAGGGCGGCGAAGATGCCGAAGACGAGTTTTCCGGAGGCGGTGGTGGTGTCGATGGCGGCGCCCTGCCCGGTGAGTACCTTCAGTCCGATGCCCCGTTCGGTCAGGTCGTGGACGATGTTGACCAGGTGCCGCAGGTCCCGGCCCAGCCGGTCGAGTTTCCAGACAACCAACGTGTCGCCGCGGCGCATGGCTTTGAGGCAGGCAGCCAACTGGGGCCGGTCATCTTTCTTCCCGGAGGCCCTGTCTTCATAAAGAGAGCCAGTGTCGATGCCGACGGCCAGAAGCGCGTCGCGCTGCAGGTCTGTGGACTGGAAGCCGTCGGCCTTGGAGACCCGCATATATCCGACCAGCACCACGGTTCTCCTCTGTGATTTATACGTTCGTTTAAGTGACACCGCGCGCAAAGCTCAAGGCTATCCACTCCGATGTCATGTGAACCGCAGAGTTATTTGGCCCGAAAAACGCAGGGTTTAGTGGCCGATCAGGAGTGTTTCCCTGGCCGCGTCGACGACTTCTGGGGTGAGTGCATTGAGGTGGTTCAGTGTTTGTATCCTCCGTACTTGGGTGAGCAGCCTGTCAACGAGCCGGAAGTTTCCGCCTGTAATTCTGGCGATTGTTGCGACGGCAGTTGAGTACCCAAGGTTGTCTTCGGGCCGTTGGGGCTCTGGGGGTATGCGCTGGGTGAGTACGGCTGTGAGCTCTTCAGCGGTGAGTGGCCGGAACTCGTGGGCGAACCCGATGCGGCTGTAGAGCTGCGGGTATCGTGCCAGGCGTTTCTCGATGCCGGGCATGCCGATGAGAATGACCCCCATGTGGTGACGGTCGTAGTAGTCCCGCACCTGTTCCAGTCCTGTGGCTTTGAGCCGGTCTGCTTCGTCGATGATCAGAAGCTCGGTACGGCCGCTGGAGCGGGACTCGGTATGCACGAAAGGGTCGATGACTCCATGCTCGGCATAGTCGACCGCGTAAGAGATTTGCTGGCAGGCGGTGGGTAGCCCCTGGTCAATCTGCCGTACGGTTGCGGCGACGGTGGGGGTAAAAAACGCGGTGCGTGCTTCAAGGATCCGTTCCGGGACCGGCTGAACCTTCTCCGCGAGGGCAGCCTGCCAGACATCCCACTCATCCACTGCAGCGTAGTGGCGTGCAGAGAGGGTTTTGCCGACTCCTGCCGGCCCCCAGCATAGGCCGATGTAACGGTTGCTGCGGACGGTGTTGGCGAACTCGGTGAATCGGCGATGTTCTCTGGTGGCCAGGAAGGCAGGCTGGTCCGGCGGCGACGGTGGGGCGGCACTATTTATCTCACCTAACTTGTAAGTGAGGAATCTGCTGCCGTCATCCTTTCCGTCGAGAAGTGTGCGCTTTCCGGGTTCAATCGGTTTCATATGTACGCAGCTTTTGTTGGACGGGTTTGGGAATGGGTGATGATTCGGAGGGGGCTGGAAGCGCCTCGGTCGTCGTGGGGGCATAGCGGGTATCCGCGGGGAGGGCGTCGGCCAGGCTGCGCCGTTCGCGCAGCTGGTGTTTGAGTTCGCGTTTCCTATGGGCCCTGGCGTCGCGTAGCTGGTCCAGGGTGATGGCTTCTGTTGCCAGTTCGGGGGCGATGGCTCGGCAGAGGAACATGTCGTTGAAGTAGACACGGATTTCTCCGATGTCCCTGGGGTCATAGCGGACGGTGACCTGTTCGCCGACGTATGCCGCCAAGACCGGAGAAACGTAGCGAGTGGAGGCGAATTGGATGCCGTCGCGCTGTACTTTCCTGGCGGTGGCTACGGTCAGCAATAGCAGGTCCAGGTCGTCCGGGTGCGCGGGCATTCTCGGGATGAATCCCGAAGCGGACCACCGCTGCACGGGTGCCTGCCTCGTTGATGAATGTCGACGGTGGTTGTACTCCGAGACGATGAACGTCTCCAGGATCCTATCGAGCTGCTGCAAGGTGAGTTCGGGTGTGCTGGTTGGCCGCCCTCGTGTGCCGTGCGGGATGTAGCCGGGTAGGTGGGGCAGGAGTTCGGTGGTGACGGTGCGGTAGAACCGTTCGATCTTCCCGCGCCCTTGCGGCACTCCGGGCCTGGAGTGGATCAGCTGAATGTGGGTGTCGAGGCAGACCCGCTCCAACCTTGTGGAGGTGAAATCAACGCCGTGGTCGCTGTACAGCACGTCCGGCAGCCCCATGAGCGGCCAGGACGGGTTGGCTTTTCCGCGGATAGCTTGGTGAAGGGCCAGGGCGGTCTGGTGGGCGTTGGGCGCTCCGATGAATACTGTGTAGCCGGCAACCGCGCGGGAGTAGTCATCGAGCACGACCGTGAGCCAGGGCCGCGCGGTGCCCCCTTTTGGGTTGGCGACTTCGATGTCGAGGAGGGTGTGGTCGGCCTGCCATTGCTCGTTCGGCCGGGCGGCGGTGCGTCGGTAGACCAGTTCGAAGGTGTCCCGATAGGCGGCGTCTCCTTTCTGCGCGAGCGTTCTGAGGCCTGGATCGATGCCGGCCATCAGTGCACGGACGGTCGAATAGCTGGGGCCTGGGATACCGCGGGCCAAGGCAATGCCGGTGATCCTGCGGTGAATGAATGCAGCTGTTGGTGCCGGGCGGCGCAAGGCGAGTCCTTCGACGGCGTCAATGAGCTCTTGCGGAATCGTACGTTTGCCCCGGTCGGACCGGGGCAAACGCTCGAGGCTCGCGACGGTGCCCTCAGCACGGTACCTGGACATCCAGTGGCGGATGGTTCGGATCGCGATGCCCGACTCGGCAGCCAGACGGGACAGCGGGATGCCTTCATCGAGATGCCGTCGCAGCAGCACGGCGCGGTCCTCAGCCGAGTACTTAGCCCGCGGCACCGCACGTTCCTTTGCTTACCGCGCCGGCCCGGCGGACGGCGCCTGCAGGTGGCGGTAGATGGTGGGCCGGGAAACTCCAAAGGTATCCGCGATTTCCTGCACGGTGTGTTCCTTCGAGTCGTACATGGCGCGCGCCTGGGAGATCTTGGTCGCCGTCATCTTGAACTTGGGCCCGCCCTTGCGTCCGCGGGCGCGGGCAGCGGCGAGGCCATCGTGGGTTCGCTCCACGATCAGGTCATGCTCGAACTCAGCGATCGCGGCCAGCATGTGAAAAAACAGGCGGCCGCCGGGCGTGGTCGTATCGATTCCCTGCGACAGGGCACGCAGACCAATCCCACGCTCCTGCAGTTCCTCCGCCACTTGTTTGAGATTGCGCACCGAGCGTCCCAGCCGGTCCAGCTTGGTGACAACCAGGGTGTCGCCGGCACGGACGTACTCAAGCACCTGGTCAAGAGCCGGCCGCCGGGCGAGGACACCGGAGGCATGTTCAACGAAGATCTTCTCGCAACCCGCAGCCTCGAGAACGTCCGTTTGCCCCTCGGGGTGCTGGTCTCTGGTTGATACACGCGCATACCCGATTAAAGCCACACCTAAATGTAACGCAAACGCCGCCTCTGATACATAGATAGCGGACACGGGTCATGAGACAAGACATGCCGCAGTTCCGATGAGTGTCTTTCGAAGTCTCGTAAACGGTCGTTTGCGATGCTTGGCGCGCCGGTCAGCCGTTTTAGTGACTGGGGTGGGTCAGGCTGAGTTGCCGGGCGTGGAAGTCGAAGTGTTTGGTGGGGTACGCGTAAACGTCGTTGATGGTCATGATGGGAGCGAAGAAGGGATCCCAGCGGTCCGGGAAGGGCATCGACCTGCCCAGGGATCTACCGTTCTCGCGTTCCAGTCTCCGGGTGATGGCGTTGATGGTGGTTTCAAGTTTCCGGGCCATCCGGAGTCTATTGAAGTAGAGGGCTGCGCTGCGGGAGCCCCAGTAGTTGATGACGTCGAAGGGGCGCGTGCCGGCGTTCAGGAGTGCGGCGAAGCGTTTGCCGGCGGGGGTAGGGAGCCGGCTGACGAGGTGAACCAGGGGAAGCAGCGCACGGACGACCATATAGCCGAAGACCATGTGGAAAAGCAGCTCTTCGTTGGTCCATTTGGTGCCGTTGCTTTTGCGGCGAAGATCCGCCATGGTGGCGCCCGCCAGCCAGGCATCAAGGTCGGTCCGGACCCGGCGGTAGCCGGCGATGATCTCTTCGCATGACGCTTCCATATCGTCCTCCAGCGTGCCGGTCGGCTGTTTAAATGTTGTCGGAGCGGCGTTCGATAAGAAGAGTGTCGCGCCACTGCCCGGCCAGCGGGCCGTGGGGCATCCGGGCAATCCGCTGGCGGCGTCCGACGGTGGAGAATCCGTAGGCGTGGTGAAGTCTGAGACTGGCTTCGTTTTCGGGAAAGACACTGGCCTGGATGGTCCAGATCCCGGCGCTCTCGGTGGAGTTGATGAGTTCCTGAAGGAGGGCTGCGCCGATGCCCAGCCCGCGTGCGGCTTGGTCAACATACACGGAGTGTTCCACGATCCCTGCGTAAACGGGCCGGGCGGAGACGGGTGAGACTGCCACCCAGCCCTGGACCACGCCGTCGGGCGAAGCGGCAACGTGACGGTGGCCGGTCAGCCTGGATTGGTCAAAGGACTCCCACCCAGGGCCGGCGGATTCAAAGGTCGCGTGCCCCGTGTCGATGCCTTGTTGATAAATGGACCGGACCTGGTCCCAGTCCGCCGGTTCCAGGGCCCGGACCGTCGGGGTCGCGCTCACAGGTTGGCCAGGAGGTTAGCGACGTCCTCCAGCGCGCCGGGGGCCAGCGAGAAGTACGCCCAGGTGCCGCGTTTCTCACGCAGCAGCAGGCCCGCTTCGACCAGGATTTTCAGGTGATGGGACACCGTAGGCTGACTGAGGTCCAAGGGCTCGGTGAGGTCGCACACGCAGGTGGACCCGGACGACGAAGCCTTGATGATGGACAACAGACGGAGCCGGTTAGGGTCAGCCAGCGCTTTGAATACCAGCGCCTGTTGCTTTGCTTCGCCGGCGTCCAGGGCAGGACCGCCTGCGGGCGGGCAGCAGGCAGTATCCGCGACGGGATCCAGGACGGGCAGCACAGTCATCTCCCCATTATGCGCCCATATTGACATCGATCAATACATTCGCGGCCACGGCAAGGGACCGGGCTAGGGGGCGGTCTTGTCCGCGTCGTGCGGGAGCACGACGTCATCCGCGGCGCGGCCGGAAGCCGGGAAGAGGAGCAGGAGGAGCCCCATGCCAACCGCGGCGCCAAGGAATTGGGCGATGACAAACGCGGGAACGGAGCCCGGTGCGATGCCGGCGAACGTGTCGCTGAAAATCCTGCCGACCGTGACGGCAGGGTTCGCGAAGGACGTGGAGGAGGTGAACCAGTACGCAGCTCCGATATAGGCACCGACCGCCGGCGCGGCGAGAACGCCGCGCCGGGTGGCGGCGAGGGCGAAGATCAGCACGATGAGCCCCGCGGTGGCGACGACTTCGCCGAGCAGGTGTCCGCCCGTCGCCCGGTCCTTCCCCGAGATGGAAGTCCCCACTTCGAACATGGCATTCGCGACCACACTGCCGGAGACGGCACCGAGGATCTGCGCAACCACGTAGGCGCCGACATCAGGAAGGGTAAGCCCACTGCCGCTGCGCCGGCCCAGCACCCAGTCTGCGATCGAGACGACGGGGTTGAAGTGTGCCCCGCTGACAGGACCGAGCACGAGGATCAGTACGGCCAAGCCGAATACCGTTGCGGTGCTGTTCTGCAGCAGCTGCAGTCCGATGTCGTTCGGGGAGAGCTGCTGGGCCATGATCCCGGAGCCAACGACGATCATCACGAGCAGGCTGGTGCCCAGGAATTCGGCGATGGCACGACGCCACAGCGGCGGCTGGTTTGTAGTCATGGCATCAAGCTTGACCCACGCAACTAAGTCAGTCAAAATTGAGTCAATGAAAACTGATCCAGCTGATGCTTTCCGGGTGCGGGTAGCCCGGCATGCGGCCCTCGCCGATCCGGCGCGCCTGCACATCGTTGATCTGCTGACCGTTGGCGACTTTTCACCCACGGAGCTCCAGGCCGAATTGGGCATGCCGTCGAACCTGATGGCCCACCACCTCCGGGTGCTGGAAGACGCGGGCCTGACGGTCCGCCGCCGCTCGGAGGCTGACAAGCGCCGCAGTTACATCCGCCTGGCAGCCGGCGCCCTGAACGGTCTGGCGCCCGGCGCTGAGCACGGTGCCACCCGGGTCCTGTTCGTCTGCACGCGCAACAGTGCCCGCTCCCAGCTGGCCGCCGCGCTCTGGCGCCAGGTCAGTGAAATCCCGTCAACCTCTGCCGGAACGCACCCGGCGGACCGGATCGCAGAGGGTGCGCTGGAGGCGGCCCGCCGGCACGGCGTGGATCTGCCGGAAGTTCCCCCACGCAAGCTCGGGAAGGTCGCCGCCGGCGATTTCGTCATCACCGTCTGCGACAACGCCCACGAGGAACTCACCAGCCTCGACGGCGTCCACTGGTCAGTGCCCGATCCGCTGCGGATCAACACCGAGGAGGCCTTCGAGTCCGCCTTCAACGACCTCTCCGGGCGGATCCACGACCTCGCACCCAAACTGCGCGCCGCCTAAAAGCACCTTGCCCGGGGCGCGCCGGGCGCCGCCCTGCGAAACCAGGCCCGCCCGGCAACCGAATATTGACAATCATCAATAAAGCGTCGGATACTTCCATACATTGATAAACATCGATATGCAGATGTGGGATGTGTGGTCGTGGCGACTTCTATTTACACCGATCCACCAACTGATTCCAGGAGAAAACCAGTGAGCACTGAAACCGCCAAGAAGCCCTCCGTCCTGTTCGTCTGCGTCCACAATGCCGGCCGCTCCCAGATGGCCGCCGCGTTCCTGACTACCCTTGGCCAGGGCCGGATCGAGGTCCGCTCCGCCGGGTCGCAGCCTGCCGAGAAGATCAACCCCGCCGCGGTCGAGGCTATGGCCGAGCTGGGCATTGACATGTCCGCCGAGGTTCCCAAGGTCCTGACCACCGAGGCCGTGAAGGAATCCGACGTGGTCATCACCATGGGCTGCGGCGACGAGTGCCCGTACTTCCCGGGCAAGCGGTACGAGGACTGGGTGCTTGAGGACCCGGCAGGGAAGGGTGTCGAGTCCGTCCGCCCGATCCGGGACCAGATCAAGACCCGCATCGAGGACCTGATCGAATCCCTCATCCCTGCGGCCAAGTAGCCGTCCCAGGACACCAGGAGACCAAGACGTGAGCACCAACGAAACGCCCGCTGCCGCCACGGCCGAACAGCTGATCATTATCGGTTCCGGCCCGTCCGGCTACACCGCCGCCATCTACGCCGCCCGCGCCGGACTGAACCCCTTGGTGCTGGCAGGATCCGTGACCGCCGGCGGTGCCCTGATGAACACCACCGAAGTGGAGAACTTCCCGGGCTTCCCGGGCGGCATCCAGGGCCCGGAGCTGATGGACGGCCTGCAGCAGCAGGCGGAAAAGTTCGGCGCCCGCATCGAGTACGACGACGCCACCTCCGTCGACCTGAAAGGTCCGGTCAAGCGCGTGGTCACCGGTGGCGGGGAGACGTACGAGGCGCAGGCAGTCATCCTGGCCACCGGCTCGGCCTACAAGGAGCTCGGCCTGCCGGAGGAGAAGAAGTTCAGCGGACACGGCGTCTCCTGGTGCGCCACTTGCGACGGGTTCTTCTTCCGCGACCAGGACATCATCGTCGTGGGCGGCGGCGACTCCGCCATGGAGGAAGCAACTTTCCTGACCCGCTTCGGCAAGACCGTCACCGTGGTGGTCCGCAAGGGCGAACTGCGGGCCTCCCGCATCATGGCGCAACGGGCCAAGGACAACCCCAAGATCCGGTTCGCCTGGAACTCCGCGGTCAGCGCCATCCACGGCGACGGCAAGGTCACCGGTGTGACCCTCACGGATACCCGCACCGGCGAAACCCGGCACCAGGATGCCACCGGAATCTTCGTGGCCATCGGGCACCTGCCACGGACCGAACTCGTGGCCGGCCAAGTGGATCTGGATGAGGAGGGCTACATCAAGGTGGACGCCCCCACCACCTGCACCAACCTCTCCGGAGTCTTCGCCTGCGGCGATGCGGTGGACCACCGGTACCGGCAGGCCATCACCGCGGCCGGCACCGGCTGCGCGGCGGCCCTGGACGCGGAACGCTTCCTGGCAGCGCTGGAGGACGCAGCCAGCATCGCGACTGCGCTGGTCGAGGAACCAATTCACGCATAGACCCACGCGGGGAGGGAGGTGAGCTGAATGAGGACAGGATGCTGCGGCGACTCCGGCTGCTGCGACGACGATCAGGACTGCTGCTAACCCCCGCCGCCTGCCGGGCACCACACAATGGGCCCGGCGGGCACCAACCACATCAAAAGCATGGAAATGAGGACAGCATGGATTCAGCGAAAAGCCTTCCCGTTGCCGTGATCGGCGCCGGACCCGTTGGCCTGGCGGCCGCGGCCCACCTGCTCGAGCGCGGCCTGGAGCCGATCGTCTTCGAAGCAGGACCGACGGCGGGCGCCGCCATCGAGCAGTGGCGCCACATCCGGCTGTTCTCACCCTGGCGGTTCAACATCGACTCCGCCGCCGCCCGGCTGCTTGAAGCCACCGGCTGGGAATCACCGCGCCCCACCGCCCTTCCCTACGGCGGGGAACTCATCGACAACTACCTCGCGCCGCTGGCCGCGCTGCCGCAGATCGCCGACCGGCTGCAGACAGGCGCCCGCGTCATCGCCGTGACCCGTCAGGGCCTGGACAAAACCCACGTCCGGAGCCGCGACGAAACCCCGTTCACCGTCCGGGTCGAACACTCCGACGGCGAAATCCGCGACCACACGGTCGCGGCCGTCATCGACGCGTCCGGCACCTGGTCCGGCCGCAACCCGTTGGGGACCTCCGGCCTGCCCGCCATCGGCGAAGACACCGCCGCGGACCGGATCTCTGCCCCGCTGCCTGACGTCACCGGGCGGGAACGGGCAGCGTTCGCCGGCCGCCGCGTCCTGGTCGTCGGGGCGGGCCATTCTGCGGCCAACACCCTGATTAACCTCGCGGACCTCGCCAAAGACGAACCCGATACCCGCATCCTGTGGGCAGTCCGCGGCGCTACGGCCGAGAAGGTCTACGGCGGCGGGGACGCCGACGGGCTCCCGGCCCGCGGCCAGCTCGGCGGCCGCGTCCGCCGTCTGGTCGAAGCAGGCAAAATCGAACTGCACACCGGCTTCGGCATCAGCTCCCTGAAGAACCTTGACAGCGGAGTGATGGTGGGAGCCGTAGACGGTCGCACCATCGAAGCCGACATCATCGTCCCGTGCACCGGGTTCCGCCCGGACCTGGACATCCTGCGCGAACTACGGCTCAACCTCGACCCCGCCGTCGAAGCCCCCACCGAACTCGGCCCGCTGATCGACCCCGAATTCCACTCCTGCGGCACCGTCCCACCGCACGGCGCGAAGCTCCTCGCCCACCCGGACAAGGACTTCTACATCGTCGGAATGAAGTCCTACGGCCGGGCCCCGACGTTCCTGCTGGCCACCGGCTACGAACAGGTCCGCTCCGTCGTCGCGGCCCTGGCCGGGGACCAGGACGCCGCTGACACCGTCCACCTCGAACTGCCCGAAACCGGGGTCTGCTCCACCGACGCCGGCACCAGCTGCGATGTTCCGGCGACCGTCGGAAAAGCATCCGCCGCCGATCAGGGAACCGTCGGGTGCTGCACCACGCCCGAACCCGTACTGGTCGGTTTCCCCACCGGGCTCGCCCACGGCCGCTCCGGCATCAACTAACACGGCCTGTCCCCACTCAAGGAGTGCTGCCATGACTGAACACCGGACCACCGGCCTGGGACTACAGGACAACACCGAGATCCTGCACCGTATTAGCGCCCGCCTCGGCGAGAAGTTCGCTGGGATCTTCGCGCCCGAAACCGTGGAGCGGTACGTTTTCGAGTCCTACGCCGCGTTGGCCAGGACCGCAAAAGTCAGCAGCCATCTGCCCGCCACGACCGAACACTTCGCCAGCGACCGGCTCAGCGCCTTGGCTAAGTCCAAGGGTGCCATCGCCTCCGAGGTCCCCGAGGTCCTGTTCGTCTGCGTGCAGAACGCCGGCCGGTCCCAGCTGGCCGCGGCACTGCTCACCGTCGAAGCCAAAGGCAGGATCCACGTCCGCTCCGCAGGATCCCTGCCGGCCGCAGAACTGGACCCCGCCGTCGTAACGGTCATGTCCGAGATGGGCCTGGATGTATCCCGGAACTACCCCAAGCCCCTCACCGATGACGTCGTCCGCGCCTCGGACGTGGTCATCACCATGGGCTGCGGGGACTCCTGCCCGATCTACCCGGGCAAACGCTACGAGGACTGGGACCTGCCCGACCCGGCCGGCCAGCCCCTCGAGAAGGTGCGGGAAATCCGCGACCAGATCCACGAACGCGTCAAAACCCTCGTCGACTCACTCACCAAGGAAACAACCCACTCATGACTGAAGAGACCACATTGAAGAAACCGGCTGTGCTGTTCGTCTGCAGCAAGAACGGCGGCAAATCCCAGCTCGCTGCCGGCCTCCTGCGGGACCTCGCAGGCGATACAGTCACCGTCCATTCCGCCGGAACCAAACCGGGCAAGTCCCTGAACCCCCAGGCCGTGGAGTCCCTGGCCGAGCTCGGCATCGGCGTCGAGGGCGAACACCCCAAGCCCGTCACCGACGACGTCCTGGACACCGTGGACGCCGTCATCGTCCTGGGCACCGAGGCCAAGCTTGAACCGCGCGAGGGCAAACGCTTCGAAATCTGGGAAACCGACGAACCCTCCGAACGGGGCATCGAAGGCATGGAACGGATGCGACTGGTCCGGGACGACATCAGGACCCGGGTGCAGGCCCTCTACACGGAGCTCACCGGGAAGTAGCCATGCCCGCCCCTGCGGTATCCCGGACACTGGTCGCCGAAGGTGCACCGCGCGGCGGGCTCGCCGCGCTGTGCATCACTCAGACCACCGCATGGGGCGTGCTCTACTACGCGCTGATGACCGCCGTCGGGCCCATCTGCGAAGACACCGGCTGGGACCCGGCGCTCGTCACCGGAGCCTTCTCCGCCGGGCTGGTCGTCTCAGCAGCCGTCGGCATCGCCGTAGGAACGATGCTGGACTGGACCGGACCGCGCAACCTGATGGTGGCCGGCTCGCTGGTCGGTGTGCTCGCCGTGGCCCTGGCGGCCCTGTCACCAAACCTGGTCTGGTTCGCGGGCGCCTGGCTGCTGGCCGGAACCGCGCAGGCGGCGGTGCTCTATCAGCCAGCCTTCACGGTGATCAGCCGCTGGTACGGCCCGGCCCGGGTCCGGCCGCTGACCATCCTGACCCTCGTGGCAGGATTCGCCTCTACGATTTTCGCCCCGCTCACCGCAGCCCTCTGCACCGCAATCGGCTGGCGGGGAGCGTTCCTCGTTCTCGCTGGACTGCTGGGCGCCGTGACCGTGCCACTGCACACCCGCTACCTCAACCGGGCCTGGCAGCAGGAACTGTCCGCGGCCCAACTCGTCGAAGATGCCGCCCAGGTACGCCGCATTCGGCGCAGCCACGACTTCCTGGCCCACCAAGCCCTCATGGTCGTGCTGTGCCTCGGACTATATACCGTGACGCTGAACATCATCCCCCTGCTCATGGAAAAAGGAGCCGACTACACCCTGGCCGCACTCGGCCTCGGACTCGTTGGAGCAGGACAAGTCGCCGGCAGGCTGCTCTTCGCAGCCCTGCCCACAAAAGCACGCATCCCCGCCGTCGCCGGCACAGCCACCGCCGCGCTCCTGCTGCTGGCATTCATGCCAGGACCGGCGCCGCTGCTGATCGGCGCAGGAATGATCGCCGGAGCCGTCAGGGGCTGCCAGACCCTCCTGCAGGCCACGATCGTCGCCACCAACTGGGGCGCCACCGGTCTTGGCACCCTTCAGGGCCTCTTCACCGCGCCCCTCACCATCGTTACAGCTCTCGCCCCGGCCCTTGGCCCGGCACTGGCCACCTGGTCCGGCTCCTTCACAACCATGACCTACACCATGGCAGCCGCCACCGGAACCGCCCTGCTGATCACCGTCGGGCACACTGTGCGGGGCCGCCATGCCCGATGAGAGACGGCTTCCAGGCCCCATCATCCTCGGCGTGGGATGGAGCTTCACCGAGCATATGATCCGGACAGCAGCCGCCCTGGCAGCTTCCATCGAAGAACACCTCATCTGCGCATTCGTCGACCCCGCCAGCTACCTCACGGAATGGGAACCAGCGGACCACCGCACGGCCCTATCGCTGGACCCCAGCATTAACGCAGAAGCAGAATTCCCGTCGCGGTACCTACAACACAAACTGGAAGCCATCCTCGGCAAGCCAGGACACTCCTGGTCCTTTCGCGTGCTCAACGGCGACGTGCCCAAAGCCCTCAGCCGCCTCGCCGAAAACACAGGCGCAGCCCTGCTCGTCGTCGGGGCTGGCAGGCGCGGTACCCTCGCACGGCTTGACCGCGCCCTCGAAGGAAGTGTGTCAGCGGCCCTCGTCCACCGCCAGGAGCGACCAGTCCTCATCATCCCGGAGCCCCGCAACAAGCCCGGATAGGTGAAACCCACTGCCGGCCTTCCCGAGCCGGACGAGAGTCAACGAGCGTGCCACTTAGCGATGCGAAAAAGCTGCCAACCATCGCCGCGATTCACACCGATGTCATTTTACCCGTCACTTATTTTATGTGCCGTAGACGGTTGGCCAAGTAGTTTGTGTGACAGATATTCGGCCGGGATCCCGAGGTCGACCATTCTCTGAGTCAGAGTGTCCAGCGTGGCAGTATCGGTCCGGCCGTAGGTCGCGAAACCGAGAAGTGCCTGGGCTGTTTCGGGGTTATGGCGTGCGTCTTCGAGAGCCCGGTCAAGCGCTTCTTTGACCAACTCAAGACCGCTAAGTTTTGCCGCGGTCTTCGGTTGGGGTCGCGTGCCCGGATCGACAAGCCGCTCAGGTTCCGGGAGGAAGAGATCCGAGGAGGTTCCGTAGCCCGGTAGGGCGCCTTCCTGCAACGCCTGAATGATGTGTGCTGTGCCCGTCAACAGACTGCCCTGTTTGTTCCGCGGCAACTCTTCCAGCGCCTGCCATTTAGCGAGTCCTCCGCGAGCAGGCTCCCCGCACGCATCCCACATCGACTCGATGGCAGTCTTGCGCGCTCCCCACAAGGACAGCGGACAGCTCAGTTCATCGATGATGGTTCGCAGTAGCCGGAACCAGATGCCAGCGTGCACGGTGCGGCGCGGCAGTGCCACGGAGCCATCGTTTATTGCTTGCCCCGTCCTGCGGTCCATTTCCCGGACCGCTTCGCTTGCCGGGCGCGGCAGGGGGTCCTCTGTCCGCCAGACGAAATACTCCCCTGGGACGCCGGCGCAGTATTCCAAAAGACAGCCGTGGTCCGGGCAGCTGAGCAGCAGGGGAAGCTGCCACAGCAGATACAGCCCTTCTCTGGCAGGGTCGTCCAGGCACTGGGGGCAGGCCCGTGGATAGGGAATCTTGGGAATCCAGGCCCGCCAGCCGGGCACTATCCGCGGCGGTCGGATGCCGGGTTTCAGGAAAATGGAGAACTCATTGACGTACGTGTTGAATGCGGCCTCTTCAGGCTCGAGAGTGTCCAGCAGCCAAGGAATCCAGCCAGCCATGTTCATGCGGCTCAGGGTCTCGGACGGAACTCCTGTTCGCAGGCTCAGTTCCGTAAGCAATTCCTTGGGAGGGTCGAGGTCAAGGTCGGGTCGGCTCGTTCCGTTTCCGACGGCCGTCGAGGTGAGGAGGTTCCTGGCATTCATGGAGTAACAGGCGGCGATACGGCCGAGCCAGGAGGTCATGGCTTCGCCGTGTATCGGGTACGGGTGCAGCGGCCACCGGTTCGGCGGCCTCATGTTAGTTCGCGTTCGAACTGCCGGCGACGCTCGGTCGGGCCCTGGTACGCGGCCAGGGACAGGGTGCGCTGATTGATTGCTTCCTCCCCGCTGTCGACGGCGACAACGGCGGCTTCAGTCAACAGCAATGTCAGTTCCCCGATAGTTCCTTCGCTGCGGGCGAGCAGATAGCGTGCCGCATCGGCGGTGGCGATGGTCGAGGGGTTGCGCAGCGGAAAGGATGATCCAAAGCTGGCGAGCAGCGACAGGGCGGCGTCACCTTCCTGCCAGAGGGGCAGGACGACGGGTTCGAAGCGGTTTTCAAGCTGGTCATCTGATCGGATAGCCAGATATGCCTCACGGGTTCCGACCCCGACGAGAGGTATACGCAGTTCATTGCCCAGAAACCGCAACAGGTTCAGGAATTCGCGCCTGGTACTGTCCCGGCCGGCGAGGACATTGTGGAGCTCGTCAATGACAAGCATCCTCACACCAACCCTGCGCAGCACAGATAGCGCGAGCACCTCCAGGTCCGCCAGCCGCTGACGGGGCAGCAGCGGCGCGCCCATTGCAGCGAGCAAGGCCGTGTAGAAACGGCTCACCGACGGCTCAGAGGGCATCTGCACAATCAGCACCGGGATGGTTTCGCGGTCCGGGCCGGACTCGGCCGGATGACGGCGCCTGAACTTTTCGATGATCATGGATTTGCCATTGTTGGTCGGACCGATCAGCAGGAGGTTGGGCATCCGCTGCTTAGCCGGCCACTCGTAGAAGGTTTCCAGCCGTGCCAGCGCATCCACCGCCCGCGGATATCCGATCCACCGGTCCGCCCGGATCCGTTGGATGCGTTCGGCACCGGGCAGTCGGGCTAGGACCTGCGCGGACGGCTGCAGATGCCCAAGGTCAGGAACCGGATAGTCATCCACAGCTACCACTCCTCTATGTCCTCAAACGGCACAGCCACCGCCGAATCATCCGCGCCAGGGAGCATGCCGGGCGGCTCCGGCACCGCCGCAGCCGCTGGGACCTTGAGATGCCCGCGGCGCTCGTTCTCCCGACGCGTTTTTCGCGTGTTCTTCTGGGCGGTGAGGGCAATGTCGCGCATCTGCCCGATCATGCGGAACAAGTCTTGTTCATCGACCTGGGCGCGGCCGTTCCGGCGCAGCCGCTCCATTGCCTGGCGGTGCTCCCATAGAGTGACGGCCGGACGGGAAAGCGTGCGGTAAGGGACCTCAACATAGGCTCCGCCTGCAGGTTCCAACACCCAGATCCGGCTAATGTCCCGCGGGTCACGACGAATGATGAACTTTCCCAGTTGCCCGCGCCGGGCAATCCAAGGCTTGAGGGTGTTCGAGAAATAGTGCACGTGGTCAATAACGAACCCGGTCCGGGTAAGGGTGCGTCGGATAACCGGCAGGAAATCGATCAGGAACGCTGTCGGGTTCGTGACCACGCGCGGGATTGCTGTCCCTGCTACGCCTTCGGCCCACCGCATGGCCGGCGTCTGGTGCAGGCCACTGTGGATGCCGCCGTGATAGCGGGCAACTGCCAGCGTCAGCCACTTCTCCAGTTCCCGCAGCGTCAACGCCGCCATTTTCTCTGCGTCATACGAGCCCCGTTGGACCGGGTTGGAGAACGTTGTTCCCGGAAGCTCATGGACCATTGTCATCGCCGTGCCAATCACCCGCTCCACCACTCCCCCGTAGTGTGGGCGGCCGTGAGGCCTGAAGGTGAGTCTGATGCCATGCTGCTCGCAGCCGCGCTTCAGCGCCTCACTTTTGAACTCCGCCGCGTTATCCACGTACAACTGCTGGGGTTTTCCACTCATTGGCCAATCCGCCTGGACCCCGAGACGCTCCAACGAGGGGCGCTTGTCACTGCAGGTGTGCGCCAGGCACAAGCCAACCGAGACTGCCGAGGGAGGCTCCAAAGTGACCACCATCCCGACCAAACAACGACTAAACACATCGATCGCCACGGTCAGATACGGGCGGCCAATCAGTGACCTGTCCCGTTCGTCAACGATCATCACGTCCATCACGGTGTGGTCGACCTGCACCTGCCCCAGCGGACCGGAGATTTCCGGGACGGTGCCACCGGCAGCCTGCAACGGCCGGGCACCCTCGGCGCCTTCCCTGCTTCGGGCAACCATCAACGGGTGCAGTCTCTCTACCCTGCGGGACACCGTATTTCTCGCGGGCGCCGGCAGACCTCGCGCGCTGCACTCCCGCACAATGTCACGGTGTACGGCCGCCAAACTGGGTTTTTGCTTCTTCAGGTAAGCCTTGCGGATCGTTTCGCGGATCACTGTCTCCGCCGACTCAGGCAAGCGACCGACCCCGCGTCCGCCCGTGGACCTGCCGGGCGCCAGATCCGTCAGCAGGCCACTGCCCTGTCGGTACCTGTCGATCAAGACGTATACCTGCCGCCGCGATAGACCCAGCAGCTCCCCCGCAGCGTCAGCAGCATCGTGGGTGACGGCAGTCCTAGCTACCAGCGGCTCTATGGCTTCAGCCTGTCGGCGTAAGCGCTCCCACGCTTCATTGGGCATGCTCAGCACGCCCTGCTCGAGGATCGGCGGCTCCTCGGCCGTCATAGGTGCCCACGTCCGTGAAGATGCATCCTGGCCATGGTTGAGGTTAGTGCAGGGGTCTTCGGAAGAAAATACCTTGGGTGCAGAGCACTTCGGACAAGCCAATATCAACAGCCGGCTGCACCGGAGTGTTGATCCCCTATGAGCCAGTGCAGACGACTTCGGAAACTGACACCTGCCATACGCCATGCGTTCATGCATGAATGAATGTACGCATGCATGCGCGCGTGCTGGCAGGTATCCAGAAAGCAAGCAAGACCGGTGCACACAAGTGTGCGCGCGAACATGCAGGCCTGCTGGGCGGCGCAGCCCACCCTCCCCCTGCCAGCATGGACGACAGCAGTAGGTGACGAGACGCGGATCGCAAGAATCTGCCAGGGGCCGGGGCAATGCCGACCGAACGCAGGCGGGGGAAGGTGTGGTGGGCGGCAAGGGGCCCTCCCGGGCCGGCGAGCAAGCATTCCTTCATTCATACCTGAATGCATGCACTCCGCTTTGGTCAGGAGCATAACCTCCGCCCGGCATGCCGGCTTTCGACGCGCGATTTTCCTTTCATGCATGAATGAAAGAATGAGAGACCGGTCGGTTTCGGCATTGCGCTCAGGCATCCACTCGTGCTTGAACAATTGACGAAGTTCCAAAGCTCCAGCAGGGCACTTGCATGCATTCATGCGGGAACGTTTAGGATCCAGCAGTTCGTGACCCTGCTGGGTTAAATGAACTCCGCCGTCGAAGTTCACACGCGCAAGCGACGGGAAGGAATGCATTCATTCATGCATGAAGGACGTGCGAGAAATGAAGCCTGAGTAAAGGCCGGACAGTGCCGCTTACGTAAGCCAGGCCGGACGGCCGAAGAGCAGGCTTGCAAGCTGGAATGTCAGCGTGCGTTCCTTCAGGCATCGTTGACAGCCATCCCGCATGCAAGGGAGCACGCCTGCACGCATTCATGCATGAAAGCATCGTTGCATTACAGCACGTACTCGGGATGCGGGTTGGGTCCGGCTCCCTACCCGGTCGGGTGCCACACTCGGGGGGGGGTACACCTCTTCCCACTTATCCTTCCCAGGATGCATACACCTTGCATTCGTTCATGCATGAATGCACGCAGGAAGGACCAGCAGCAGGATAAGAGAACACCCGAATTAGCAAGGGAAACGGGGCATGGCCTTGGGATGGGGGAGGGGAGTGGTCGGCGTACCGTTGCACCGTCTCCGACCGAAAATTGTGAAGGAAGCATGCCTGCGTGCTTACTTTCTTTCATGCATGAATGAAAGAACTCTGTCATGCCAGTTTGATCACAGCTGGGGAGTAGACGGCGTGGCTCCTTGTAACGCACAAATGCGCCCGGGAAGCTTGAGCCATGCAAACAATCATGGTTTACAGCGAGTCAGGTGGCGCCACCAAGACGACGTCAGCTGTCTCTCTCGCCGCTGTAACTGCCGCCTCGGGACGCAAGGTCGTCCTCGTTGATCTCGACCCGCGTGCCGCCGCAACCAAGTGGATCGGGGTGGAGCCGAAGGAGTCTGGCCTCCACGTCGGTGCCATCCTGGGCGACCCGGACCCGGAGGGTTGGGCTGAAGACCTAGCCGTGGGGTCTAGCTGGTTCCCCAACCTCCGCGTCGTTCCGTCTGCCCGCAGCGTCTCCAACCGTGAAGCAGACCGGGCCGATCACGCAGAGCTCCGTCTCAAGACATCCCTAATGGGAATCGACGCCGACGTCGTCATCATCGACTGCCCGAACCGTCAGGGTGGGCCGCTCACTCTCTCCGCCCTCAACGCAGCGGACACCATCGTGTACGCCGCCGGCGCCACGGTGGACGGTGTGGATGGGGTAGCGGGTGCTCGCCGCAGCGTTGAACAGTTCCGCACCTCACGCAAACGCATCGGTGCGCCCGACAACCTCCATGAAGCCGGCATCATCGTCGGCGCCGTTGCCTCCACAGTCATGTCCAGAATTGCGGTCGCCAGCATTGAGGAACTGCGTGAAACCGGAATGCTGCTCACCCCGCTGGTCCCGCACCGTACCATCGTCCAAGAGATGCGCATGACCCAAGAGTGGTACGGGGAGTACCGAAAAGGCCTGCCGGTAGTGGAGGCCTACACCAAGCTGATGAAAGAGATCGTCCGATGACCGAGGCAAGCGTAATCAAAGACCGACCGGCACAGCTGCGCCGCAGGCCCCGGCCCGCCCCGGATGAGACGGTGGACCCTGTCGACTACAACCCGGCAACCCATACTCAGGCAGCACCGGCCGCCGCCCCGGTCCAGCCTGAGCCCAGCCCAGCCAGTGCGGGAGGGGAGCAGAGGCCTGCCGTGGAGGCAGCGCTTGCGACACTTCCTGCTACCACGGCTGAGCCCGTCTCTGTGCCAGAGCCAGAGACTGCAGTGGAGACTGCACCTGCGGCAGTCGCGGTTCCCTTCGAGCCGCAGGCTCCCGCTCCTGCGCGCCAAGCGTCCAGAGCGTCAAAGGCCAAGGCCACCACGAACAAGAAGTCCCAGCGCCGCGAGGTAACGTTCCCGCTGAGCACCCGCGTCTCCCAGGAGATCCTGGATCTGCTCTACGACGCCCAGGAAAACGAAGGCGTTACCCTGCGAGACGCAATCGAGCAGGGTGTCCGGATGCGCTGGGGCTCCGCCCGCTAACCCGCATCCCCTCGAGCCATGCTTTCGTGCATTCATTCATGCATGAAAGCATGGCTTTTCCCTTTGCCGCCGGAGGAGGGGTCAGGCCGGTTGTCTGAAAGCCATGTCGGATAATGACCACTCATCGGGCGGTGCGTCGAACAGCTCCCACGGGTAATCCTCACCGGGCGAGAGAAGCTCAGCTACGGTAGTAACGTTCTTGGCCAGCCATTCCCGCCAGATGATCCGGTCTTGACGGTACCTCTGCACCTGCGCCGCCACTGCCTCCAGAACTCCGAACTGTTCAGCGAGCTGTCTCAAAGACGTCGCGGTTACCACCGACCAGGCCCTACCGGCGTCACGGGCGACCAGGTTCCATGCCGTAAGGACTTCTAGCGCCTCGTGCACCGCGGACCTGGAGAGGCGCGTAAAACGGACAATTTCCGATGTCGGCATCGCGGGAGATTGCTCCAGGGCCTCGTAGACGAAGGCCGCCGGCAGCCCCAACTCCCGGAACACCGGACGCAAGGCGTGAAGCTTTCCCTTCTGCCACCTCACATCTTCGGCGGCGGCCCTGAGCTCTTCAGGCACGGTTAGCATGTACAGATCGCCTTTGGTTCCACGAGCTTCTTCCACCAGCGTCACTAGGGGATCCTTCTCTGCACGCAACTCCCTCAAGTGGAGGCCGACGGTGGTGTGGTCAAGGCCGGTGGCAACCGCGATGGACCGGACGCCGAATTCGATGAACCGGGAAGCTGTCATGTGGGCTGCCTCGCCCAGTGCTCGTAGCACCATTCGTCGTGCCATTCCCTCCCTAGATTCCTGGTAGTTCACCTCTCTGATCCTGAGCGCGTTCCGCCAGGTCCTGATGAACCGATGCTCTGCATCGGGGTTGGAATTTGAGGAGGAGCCCTTTACCGCTGCCGCCTGTGGGGGTGGCTGGCTTGTGGGGGATCTGCGGACATTGTTATTCGGGTCGTTATCGGTCTTGTTTTTGCTGAGGTAGCTGAGGGCGTTCATCCAGTCCCGGCGCAGGGACGGAAGTCTGTGACGGGCTGCGTACCGGGCGTAGAAGGAGGCGAGCCCGGGCCAGGTTCCCTGGAGCATGCGGCGTTCAACATCGACCAACTCGAGGCCGGCGGCCGCCGCGGACAGGATGACGGCCTGGCGTGCGTTGGAGTCCGAGGCGTACTGATTTATGTCGTAGAGTCCGGTCTGGGCGAGCACCTGCATTGATCGGGACATGCGTCCGGCGGGCTGGTCGATGGCCGGGGCGTTCGGGATTGAGGGGGTGAAGGATCCTTCCTGCCTGAGGGCCCGGACAGCCCTGATCTCTGCGGCTAGGTCTTTGGTCATGGCGGTCCAGACTGCGGAGCTATTGGGCCGGCGGGCGATGTCGTAGGCCATGGAAAGGCTCATCGCCAGCTGCTGATGGCCGCCGCGCTTGTGCGCTGAGCCGGGGGTTCGCATGCAGCCGTGGAGCAGGTTTTGGTGCGGGGTCTTGTCGAGGGTCCGGTACCGGGTGCCCAGCGCCTCGACAAGATCACGCGCTTCGGAGAAGGTGACCCGTTGCGCCAGCGGGATATAGACATGGCGGCCGCCGTTGGGAGAGTAGTCCTCGATCCAGCGCGCCCCAACTGAGTGCAGCCAGGTCTGGACAGCCCGGACATCGGCCTGGACCCAATCCTGCCCGGCTACCCCTGAGTCGAAGTCCAGGAAGATCGCAGCGCAGGTGCCGTCCTTGCCAAAGATCCGAACTGCGGCGGGAACCGAAGGAAGTACATCGGTGAGATTTCGTTCATGTTTTTGCGGATAGGACCTGCCCGCATCCTTGGAAAGTCGGACCCGGGGCTGACCTGCGAGGACGGGTGCGAGGGCAGCCCACGCCTCTGCGGGCGAGCATGATGAAGTGGGGTTGCGCGACACGCCCGTGACAGGTATAGCTGGCGACGCCCATGGGTGTCCATGTACGATGGGAACAATCCTTTCGGGGAGAGTTGCTGTGAGAGGCAATGAAAAGGGACCGATCTTGGCGGATCGGTTTTGTTACACAAATGAAGCTCTGTCAAGGACTTCCAAACGATTCGCGGACTGTTCGCCGGCAAGCATCCCAGTTCGTGAATCAGAAGCTTCGAAGGCCCGCCTCGTGCGGGCCTTCAACTTTTAAGAAGCTAAGCGGCCAAGTGGCAACTCCTCCTGCTGAACGATTGCGTGAAGTTTGGTGTTGGCCAGGCGTTCTTCGACCACATCGGACAGCCAGTCACTGACGTACTGGTACCCCTCCGCTTTTGCAATTTCCTCCATTGCATCGGCCTTCGGAGTAGCGATGCGGAATCCGACAAATTTGCGGTCGCCCTTAGAGCGCCTGCCCGTACGAGTAGTTGGAGCCATCATCCCTGTCCTTTGAACTACGGCAACCGTGGCTGCCTTTACTTCAATAGAGTGATCGAGCCGCATTCTTTGTGGCCCTAAAGGAGCGAATGCTGGGCCTCCAGCTCCTCTGAAACTGAAACTACCACCGAGAACTTCCATGCCTCGGCATTGAAACAGAAACAGTTCCCGGCGTGTTGAAACGGAAACAGCCCCTTGCGCTCCGGCGCTTGTCCTAACCGCGGAGCCGGGACGGTACACCTGGTGGGATCCTCAGCGCGACCGTTGCACGAACAAGCCTTAACGTCCCGTGATGTGATGGCCGCCGTTGATTGGGCTAATTCGCCTGCGGTTGCTGCGAACCTGCCCCATACTAGGGCTACCCCCGGCCGTTGCCATCAGCTGCGGATTCGGTCCGCGCCCGCTCAGGGTGGACCCGTCTCCTCAATACCCTTTCCGCACTCTCCATGCTGTCAATGAGCGCTCTGGTCGTTTTTTCAAAATCTCGCGCAGCGACAGACTACATACATGCTTCGCACATGTACAACTCGTTGCCTATACCCGCAGGGAGTCATCGGGTAACATTTGGTGTCAGCTGCCCGCCTGCTTTGTGTGGCGGTCTACACAAGAGGCTGAGCTTGGCTAAGGAGCTACCTGGATGGCAAATGGGGGCCGCAGCGTGTTTCTCACGCAGCAACAGAAGAAGGAGCGGCTGGCGGATCGCATGGGCATCCTGGTGGATATCTGGGAGTCCGATAACAACATTGCGCTCACTTACCCTCATGTGGAAGAAGCACTTTCTTCTCACGGAATCCACCTGTCACGAACCCGATGGTCGTACCTGATCAATGGCACTGGGAGCCTTGTGACGGATCAGGAACTGCTAAGGGGCATGGCAGAGTATGTTTTTGCGGTACCTGCCAGTTATTTGTGTGATCTCAACAGTGAGACTCCCCCCGAAGTGGAAGCGCGCATGGAGTTCCTGGTACAGATGCGCAAGCTGAAGGTGAAAAACTTTGCCGCGAGAAACCTGGGGGCCACCTCGCCCGAGATGCTGAAGACGATCACCAGGATCATCGATGGATCGATGAACGGCGAAGAGGAGGACTAAATGAGCCTCCCGTCGGTCGCAGAAAAGGTCGAGGAGCTATGTGGGGACGGTACGACGTCGCTGGAGGACGTTGTCGACCGCTTGACCGTCATCTGTGAGAAGCCGATCAACCTGATCGAGTACAAGGAGTCTTGGGGTGCGTTGACAGCCTTCAAAGCCGAGTTTGAAGATCGCATCAACGTCTACTTCCCACCGCAGAAGTCGCAGCAGTACAAACTTCATTGCATCTATCACGAGCTTGGGCACATCTTTTTGGAGAGCTTTCGGATTTCTCTGGCCCTGCCGAATCTCTCGGAAGAGATGCTGCGGGAAACCGCGGATGCAATCAGTATCACCTGCCGGTCTGTTCCGAATCATCCTGTCGAACGCTGGGTAGAGGAGTTCGCCTTCGAAATGTCGAAAAAGACCCGGACGCGGAGCTCGCTCGAGCCTGAGCCTTTCCTCTAAACCATGAAACTGCTGCTCTTTGTGCTGCTGACTGCCCTATGCCTCCTGCGGATCCCCTCAGTGGTCAAGGCGTCGGAAGCCCGGGCATCGTGGGTGGCATCGATGTTCGGCCTCGCGGCGCTCTATGTCCTGGGGACGGTTACACCGTTGGCGTCCATCGACAGCTATCTGGGTGGCGTCAACGTGACCAACCTTCTTCAAGCCGTCTTCGCGCTACTGGCGATCTTCTTCTTCAACGACAGCGTCCGGCGGTTAGCAAACGTACCCGTCAGATGGACCTACTATGCTCCGCTACTGAGCATTCCCGTCATGATTGTCAGCTTCGCCCTCATCAAGGACAAGGGTCCAACCTCTGCGGACTTCATTGATTACCGTATGGACCAACTCGCAACTGCCACGTACAGCGGCACGTACATGCTCGCGTTGCTCTTCACGGTTCTCCGGATCATCTACATGCTCCGGCACAAGGCCCGGGGCCTGTACGCAACATTTTCAGCAGGCCTGCTGGTGGTTGCAGCGGCTGTCTCGTGCCACATTGCCTACGTGCTGCTGTTCCACTTCACGCCCTGGCATGCGTTCGCAGAGGCGATCGGAGCCTGGTTTGACCGGCTTTTCTATGCCGGCCTCTCGGTGACCGCTGCGGGGTGGCTGATTCTATTTCTGTCCAAGCAGTTGCCGAAGTTGCGGCTGTGGATGGTCGATGCGTTTTGGCTTACTGCGCTGCGGATCCGGGTACATGCCGATCAGTCCCGCGTCAGTCCGGCGTGGGACCTGTTCAATGAAACGCTGGAGAATGGGGTCTACAAAAGCCTCATTGTGCTGCACAACTACCAACGGGCGAGCATGACGACGTTCTCGGACCCTGTTCAGGGCAGAATCAGCCACATTGAGGCCAAGCTTGACGCGCAGACCTAGCCCCTTGCTCAATTCAAGATCGTTTTGCTGATCCAACTCGTGAGTTCATTGGTGAAAGTATCAGGCGAGGCATTCCATTCCTGAGTATGGTGCGCCTCGGGTAGGGGTATCAGGGTGACGGTGTCAGGATTCGCGCGTTGGAACGCAGCCGAGATCTCCCAGGGAACCTCCTGATCCGCGCTGGAGTGCAGGACCAGCGTTGGAACTGCTACCCGATTAGGATTGTCGACCCATTCAAGGGCATTGAAGTTGATCGGTTCCTCCAGCCCGATCATCCTCGCGAATGGGGGAGCCTGCAGCAGGGACATGACAAGGCCGGCCCCCACAGCCGGCACGCAGGCCGCGGCCGCTCCTGCCGCGATGGTCTTCCGCCAGCTCGTGACGGGTCCTACTAGGACCAATCCAACGATCCGGTCCCGGTAAGCGCTGAGCTCCGCAGTGAGTAGGGCAATGGTGCCACCCATTGACCAGCCCGAAAGGATGATTCGCTGCGCTCCATGAGCCACGGCATAGCCCACAGCGCTGTCTACGTCTCGCCATTCCGTTTGACCTAGGTGACTCGCTTCGGCCTGCGGCGGACTAACCTCCAGGTCACTGCGGAATGAGGGCACCAAGGAAGTGAACCCCAAGGGACTGAAGGCATGGACATCCCGGAACATGATCGTGCGATCGGTCCAGCTGCCATGGATATGGATAACCCATGTGTCCGCGTTCCGACCTTCGAAAAGCCATGCGGGCGCCTCACCGTAGGCGGTGGGGATACGGACCTCTTCAAACCGTCCGGACACCGCAGACGGCTCGAAGAACACATCGGGGGTCCAGTCGACCACGGGTCCCAGAGCCGCCGGCCCCGATCCGGCCGGATGGATTAGCCGCTCAACAAACTTTTGATCATGGTCGATCAGAGTGATCTCGCCGACTCCGGTGTACCGCTCCGCTACAGGGTCGAACACTCCAAATTCGCCGGGTGCTTTTGTGTAGTCATCCAGGTCGATGCGAACTTTGAGGCCATCATCGGTCAGCTCGGCGCGACGGTAGTCCTTTGGACCCCGTTTCACGATCTTGCGGGCCATGACGACCGCGAATCCGAATAGTGCGGTCGGCGGTGCAAGGAACGCCACGCAGGCCAGGCCACGCCGTGTCGTCAGCATCAGGTCCCACCCTCCAGCACCGATCCGGGAAGTGTATCCAAGTCCGATTATCGTAAACGTTCCTCTAACTTTGGATATGTATGATGCATGTGCACTACAGGCATTGCACATGTGCGCTACAGGCGGATACCCTTAGTGAGGGCTAGCCAGGGGCTCAAAGGGGGATTTACATGCAGCGGAAGTCACTTGGTCTCGTGGCTCTGATCGTCCTCCCTGGCATCTTGATAGGCGCGGTCTTTTCCATCCTCTTACTCCTCACCCCAGCGAGGCCCGCTGCCGCCGACTGCGGGCCAACCGTATCGGTGGCCATCAACGGCGACACTAAGGTGGAGGGTTACTCCCAGGAACAGTTGAAGAACGCTGCGGCGATTCTGGGTGCCGGGAAAACGCTGAATCTGCCCGTGAAGGGCCAGATGATCAGCGTCATGGTCGCGCTGGGGGAGTCGGGGCTGCGTGTTCTGGACCGCGGCGACGTCGCCGGGCCTGATTCCCGGGGGTTGTTTCAGCAGCGCGGGAACGGTGCGTGGGGATCCTACGCGGATCGGATGGACCCGACCATCAGTGCGACGAACTTCATCAAGGCACTGCAGATGGTGGACGGCTGGGAGCTGTTGGAGCCGACCATTGCCGGCAATAAGGTCCAGCGAAACGCTGACCCGTACCACTACCAGAAGTATTGGCCCGAGGCCGTGAGACTCGTCCTGGCCCTCTCGGACGGCACATTCTCGCTGCAGGGCAGCGGCTGCGCCATTCCAGGGCAGTCCGGGGCCGGGGATGACTACCCGTGGAAGAACTCACCGACCTGGGTGCAGGCCGGCACGGACCCAGCGGCGGCATCTCCGCTGGGCATGTTTTACCGCGAATGCGTCGACTTTGCCCTGTGGCGGGTGAACCAGCAGATGGGATCCACCAGTGCCCCGTTCAAGTTCCTCAACGGCACCTTCCGCCCGGACGGCCAGAAGTTGGGTTCGGCCCGGACCTGGAAGGACGGCTGGGACGCCAAGGGCTGGGCCACCGGCAACATTCCCCGGGTCGGTGCGGTCGTTTGGTACGCGCCCGGCGCCGGGGGAGCGGACCCCACCTTTGGGCACGTCGCCGTGGTCAAGGAGGTCAAGGACGACGGGACTTACGTCGAAGAGGGCTACAACGGCAATCCGTCCCCGGATGACCACAGCTACTACACCCGGACGGTCAGCAACTCGGTTCCGTCAGCCTTCCTGTACCTGCCCACCCAAGAGGAGAAGAAGTGAAACAATCCCTGGCACTGACGGCGGTGGTCCTGCTGTGCACGGCCTGCGCACCGGCAGCGAACACCACGCCGGTCCCGGCGACCAGCACGGCCGCGACAGCCTCAGCACCGGTCTCCCTGAGCGCGGGCAGCGGCCCGCAGGCCCCAGGCGGAACCGTCCCGGCCACCATCGGCATCAGCTGGGATCAGGCCAGCAAGGACGCCGCCGTAGACACCGCCCAAAAGGCCATGACGGATTTCGCCCGCCCCACCGTGGAGGACAAGCAGTGGTCCAACGACCTCGCCCGCTGGCTCACACCCCAGGCCACCGCCGACTACTCCGCCGTGGACCCCGCCAACGTCCCCGCCAGCCGGGTCACCGGCCCCGCAACGCTGACAGTCGATGAGGCCAACGGTTACGGCGTCGTGGCAGCCGTGCCCACCGATGCCGGCACCTACACCGTGCAGCTGCTCCGCACCGGCCCGGAAGCCCCGTGGAAGGTCAACCGACTCACCCCACCCACATCCTGAACGCCGCACCTCACTAACCCCGTCAACGTAAGGAATCAGGTTCATGAGCACCACTTCAACAGAGGTCCTGGCCTTCCCGAACATCAAGGCCATCATCAGCGACAACGGCACCGCCGAGGTCGTCGTGGCAGGCAACTCGCGCGTCGTCCCGGCAGGGGAGACGCTGCAGGACCTGCGCGACAACGCCCTGGCCCTTGTCGTGGCCGAAGCCAGGACGCTGCAGCGCCCCGTCCGGGTCCGTATCGAGGATCCCGAGGGCCACGGCGAACTGATCGTCCACCCGGACGGCAACGTCGAGTCCGTCTCCTACGAACCGCGGCCGGCCCGCCGGCGCACCGCCTCACCCGCGAGCACGCACGCTGCGGCCACCCCGGAAGTTATCGACGCCGCTCCAGCGCCGACGCCTGCGGTGACGCCTGAAGCTGCCCAGCCGACGGTGGAACGCCAGCTGTGGCCGCCCCTTCCAACGGATACTGCGTTGGCCGAGGACGAGGCTCCGGCCGACGATGAGGCACCGCAGCGGGCTGTTGCAGCTGATGCGCCGGTGACCCGGCGTAGTTTGAAGGAGATCTCCTTCCTGGTCAGCGCCCCGGTGCTGGAGCCAGCTACGCAGGGCTGGCGCGGTATCCTGACCCGGCTGGGGTTCCGGATGGACCCCTCGGAGGAGGAACTGTCCGAGCGTGAAGATATCCGCACGGTCAGCCAGCACTGGCCCGGACCGCGGACGATCGCCGTGGTCAACCGCAAGGGCGGGGCGAACAAGACCCCCACCGTGGTGATGCTCTCGGCGATCCTTGCCCGCTACAGCGGTGCAGCAACGGTGGCGTGGGACAACAACGAATCCCAGGGCACGCTTGGCTGGCGGACCGAGAAGGGTGCGCACGATCGCAGTGTCCTGGATCTGATCGATTCCTCCACCGAGCTGCTGTCCCCTTCCACGAACGCGGCCGAGATCGCCAAGTTCGTCCACCACCAGACCGCCGACAAGTTCGATGTGCTGCGCTCGGACGAAAACGAGGAAGGCGACCACGAAGTCACCGCCGAGGAAGTGGACATCGCCCACCAGGTCCTCACCCGGTACTACCGTCTGGTGATCATGGACTCCGGCAACACCGCCCGGGCGGCGAACTGGCGGCGGATGATCGACCACACCAACCAGCTCGTCGTCCCGGTCACCGCCATCGAGGACCGTGCAGAAGCAGCGCGGCTGACCCTGCAGACCCTGGAATCCCGCGGTGGCCACGACGCCGAGCTGGCACGCAACGCCGTCGTGATCGTCTCAGAGTCCACCGACGCCAAGCGCAGCATGACAGGGGATGCCCTGAAGCGCGCGAAAGCCGAGGCGCAGCGGATCGCGGACGGCTTCGGGCCGTTCGTCCGCGCCGTCGTCCGCATCCCGTACGACCCTGCCCTGGTCAACGGACCCATACGTTACGAAGCGCTCCGGCCCGCGACCCAGCGGGCGTGGCTCGCCGCGGCCGCTGCCGTGGCCAGAGGCTTCTAGCACTATCCCTACGGAACTTGAGAGTTGAGAGGAGGACCAAATGCAACAGACCCTGAACCCCTGGGTTACGCGCCCCACGGCTGATGAACCGGATGTGGAAACCCGGGCTGCGGCTGCCCCGCCGGCCGCAATCATCAGCACACCGCTGCGGGGCATGGTCGAGCCAGACGCGGCGGACCGGCTGGCGTCCCGCAGCATGGTCGGTACAGCCCGCCTCTGGGTTGTCGGTACCCATGGGGGAGCGGGTGAAAGCCGGATCGCTGACCTCATCGAGTCTGCCCGTTCGACTGATCATTGTTGGCCTGTTCTTTCCAGCGGCGGCAAGCCGCGGGTGCTGCTGGTCTGCCGGGCAGACATGCGGGGCCTGACAACTGCCAGGAACGCGCTCACCCAGTGGGCGTCAGGCGCAGCCCCGCAGAACGACCTGCTCGGCCTCGCCGTCCTGGCAGACGCGCCGGGAAAGACACCCAAAGCCCTCCGGGATTTCGCCGCCATTGTGGGCGGTGGAGCCCCACGGTTCTGGACGCTGCCCTGGGTGGACACCTGGCGGCACACGGACGCCATGGAACTGCCAGTCGCCCGCGAATACCAGCGCTTCATTACCGACGTGGCCGCCCTGGCCACGGCTACCAACCACTGAAAGGTCTCACCATGAACACGATCACTGCAGTCACCACCAGCGTTATCCCTAACCCCACCCCCGTTGTCCCTGCGCAGGCGGGCGGTCTGCTGACCATCCTGAACTGGGCCTCCGGCATCGGCCTGGTCCTGGGCGTCCTGGGCGTCATCATCGTCGGCATCGGCATGGTCATTCAGCTCCAGCGCGGTGAAGGCGCGCAGGCGATCGGCAAGCTCGGCTGGGTCCTCATGGGCTGCATCATCATCACCGGCGCCGCGGGCATCGTCCGCGCCTTCGTCTAAGCCAGCACCGTCAACGGGAGGTTCTGTATGAGCCAGTCAAAAGAGAGCACCACCGAAGGCAATTCGTTCACCAGGCCCGGGTTCATCGTCGCGGCCGCGCTTGTGCTTGCACTGGTTGCGGCAGCGATCGTCATCTTCCTTCTCCCCAAGGGGCAGAGCGATGCCGGCCCCCTACCTGATGCAGCGGAATCCGCTTCAGCTGCAGCAAGTGTCAGTCCCGCACGTGCAGACAAAAGCATCTGTGGGCTGCCTTCTTCTTCTGACACAGCCCTAGGAAAGGCTCCCCAATCCAAGTGGGAACTGGTCGGCCGCATGGCTGCACCGACTGAGCCCACGACTTCCGGCCCAGGTTTGACCGACGCCAGCGGCTTCCGCTCCTGCTTTGCACACTCACCGACTGGAGCACTCTATTCCGCGGCGAACGCCGTCGCTCTCGGTTCCTCCGCTCAGGACGAGGTCAAGCTCGCGGAGCGGCTACTGGTACCGGGCCCTGGCAGAGATGCGGCCATCACGGCCGCGACAACACGAAGTTCATCGGCTGAATCCAGTCAAAGCGCACAAATCAGGGGTTTCATCATGAAGTCCTACAGCCCCACTGAGGCCGATGTTGATTTGGCCTTTCAGCTCCAAAACGGGGCCTTGGCGCACAGCGTCCTCTCGCTGCGGTGGGTGGACGGGGACTGGAAGGTTAAAGCCTCAGATGAGGGCCAGATATTCACCGGCACCGCCCAGCTCACTGATCTGAGCGGCTTCATTGCCTGGTCTGGGGTGTAAGCGATGGCTGACTGCAAACTGGGGGATATCACGTGCGTTGCCGGCAACGTGGTATCGGGAGCCGTGGACGACGCTATAACCAACCTGGGCAAAGCCATCACTGAAGGCATGAGCCAGATGGTGACGACGTTATCCACGTTCTGGGTTTCCATGCCGACCGTGAACCTGACCAGTGAGGACGGATCAGCAGCGAGTCCAGTGGTATCCGCCGTGAACAGTGAGCTGATGCCCTGGACTCTGGCCCTGGCCGTCCTTGCCGTAATTATTGGCGGCATCCGAATGGTCTGGGAACAGCGCGGGGTGCCCCTAAAGGATCTGCTCCGGTCGCTTCTCACACTCACCCTGGTTTCAGGACTCGGTCTGGGAGTCATCGCCATATTAGTGATCGCAGCCGATACCTTCGCGGCCGCGATCATCCAGAGGTCCACAGATGGTAAGGGTTTTGCCGAGGCAATGAATGGCCTGGTTATGACCGGTCAGAGCGGTATCGCCCGGTTCATTCTGATCGTTCTGGGCCTGGTTGGCTTGATCGCATCTTTGGTGCAGATAGTGCTGATGGTTGTCCGCAGCGGCATGCTGGTGATCCTGGCGGGCATCCTGCCAACCACGGCCGCCTTCACAAACACGGAAATGGGCAGGCAATGGTTCCAGAGGGCAGTCGGCTGGACTATCGCCTTTATCCTTTACAAACCGGCGGCAGCCATCGTGTATTCGGTCGCGTTCCTACTGATGGGCAACACCAGCGGCCGTGACGCTCTGGTGGGTTCCATCAGCGGATTCACGCTGATGATCGTGGCGTTGTTCGCGCTTCCAGCCTTGATGCGGTTCGTCACCCCAATGGTCGGAGCCGTTGCCTCCGGCGGTGGCGCGGCAGCCGGGGCCGCGTTCGGTGCTATTGCAACCGGGGCTGTCTCCATGGGCCGTCCCGGCAGTGGACGAGGTAACGCGACACCGATGCCGGCCAGCAACAACAGCACGCCCAACACCCACACGGGCAGCTCTCCAAAGGGCAGCGCTGGTTCTTCGGGCCCACGGGGTGGGGGAGGACAGCCGACGCCCGGCACTACAGGACCGGGCGGCGCCGCAGGCACCGCAGGCAAAGCGGGAGCAGCCGCACCGGCCGGAGGTGCTGGGGCTGCGACGGGAGCCACGGCCGCGGGCCCGGCCGGCATGGCCGTAGCCGCAGGCGTACAGGTGGCGTCCAGGACATCAGAGGCAATCAAGACGACCGCGCAGGATTCAACCGGGGAGGGCCCCAGTGGCAGCAATTAACACCGAATACAAGGAACCGTCCTACGGCAACTGGCGGGTCCCGCGCTCAGCCGGACTCGGCAACCTCGGCGCTATCGGCACCGGCGTTGTCATGGTCGGACTCCTACTGGGCATCGTCAGCTTCGCCATCTGGGGTCTATTCGTCGGCCTAGGCGTCCTCGCCGTTTCCGGCGCCTGCGCACTGCTTCTGACCGTCAAGGACATACACGGCCAGTCCGTCGTAGATCGTCTGGGTATTCGCATGGCGTTCCAGGTCTCGAAGTCCTCAGGGACCAACCTGTACCGTTCGGGGCCGCTGGGCGTGACTGAATGGGGCATGTACCAGCTGCCCGGGTTGGCGGCGAAGTCGACCCTGTACGAGTTCGCCGACTCCTACAAGCGACCGTTCGCCATGCTCCATGTACCGGCCACCAGCCACTTCACCGTGATCTTTTCCACAGAACCGGATGGGGCTTCCCTTGTGGATCCGGAGCAGGTTGATGCCTGGGTGGCTAACTGGGGCGGTTGGCTTGCCGGGCTGGCGGACGAGGCCGGTCTGGATGCCGCTGCCGTGACCGTTGAGACCGCTCCGGACTCGGGGTACCGGCTGCGGAATGAGGTCTTGATGAACATCAACCCGGACGCTCCGCAGTTCGCCAGGGACATGCTCCACGAGGTCGTAGACACCTATCCGGAAGGATCGGCCACGGTGCGTGCCTGGGTGTCCCTGACCTTCAACGCCTCTCTGCGTGCAGGGTCGAAGAAGCGCACCCCGGAGGACGTCGCCCGCGACCTGGCCTCCCGGATCCCCGGGCTGTCGGCCCGGCTGCAGTCCACCGGGGCCGGGATTGCCCGGCCTATGGCCGCGCAGGAACTCTGTGAGGTAGTAAGGATCGCCTACGACCCTCCTGCAGCGCTGATCATTGACGAGGCCCACGCGGCCGGCACGCCGGTGTCCCTGAGCTGGGGCGAGGTCGGTCCGACCGCGACGCAGGCCTGTTGGGACGACTACCGGCACGACTCTGCCTTCTCGGCGTCCTGGACGATGACCGGCGCTCCCCGCGGTTCGGTGAACTCATCGGTCCTGTCACGGCTGCTGGCCCCGCACGGGGACATTGACCGCAAGCGCGTCTCCCTGCTGTACCGCCCGATGGACTCCGCCCGCGCCGCAGCCGTCGTTGAGCGGGACCAGAACAACGCCAATGTCCGCATCACCTCCGGCACCCGCCCCACAGCACGGGCACTGATCGATGCCCGCTCTGCTGCGCAGACCGCCCAGGAAGAAGCCCAAGGCGCCGGTCTGGTGAACTTCGGCATGGTCGTCACGGCCACCGTCACCGACATGGAACGCCTGCCGGACGCCGTTGCCGCCATCGAGCAGACCTCCGGTACCGCCCGCGTGCTGCTGCGCCGCGCCTACGGCTCCCAGGACACCGCCTTCGCAGCCTCCCTGCCCCTGGGGCTGGTTCTGCCCAAGCACAGCATGGTGCCCACCGAGATTAAGGACGCCCTCTAATGGCCCGGATCAAGCTTCTGAAAGCAAAGAAGGCAACGACAGTAAAGACAGCAAAACCCCCGGCAAAGGAAGCAGGGCCTGGCTCGCGGGGATGGACCGGACGGGGCGGCGGCATGGCCCAGCTCCTCCCGTCAGTCCGGGAGTACCGAGGGACGACGGTCCAGGTCTGCGGACTGTGGCCGTTCTCCTCCGGTGCCTCATCACCCATGATCGGTGTCCCGCTCGGCCGGCATGAGGAAACCCAGGCAACAGTCTGCTGTGATCCGATCAGCTGGTTCCAGCGCGCACGCCTGATTTCCAACCCGTCCGCGTTCATCCTCGGCAAACCCGGCCTCGGAAAATCCACTGTAGTGCGGCGGATGTTCATCGGCCTCTCCGCCCAAGGCGTGCACCCGCTGATCCTGGGCGACCTCAAAGGCGAGCACGTCAAAGCCGTCAAAGCCCTCGAAGGCCAGGTCATCAAGCTCGGCCGCGGCGTCGGCTACATGAACATCCTCGACCCCGGCCAGGCCGTCGAAGCCGCCCAGCTGCTCGAAGACAGCGGGCACCACGAAGACGCCGCACGGGTCCGCGCCGACGCCCACGGCCGCCGCCTGACCATGGTCGTCTCCCTCATCACCATCAGCCGGAACAACCCGCCCACCGACCAGGAACAAACAATCCTGGACCGGGCCCTGCGCGTCCTCGATGAACGCTTCGACGGCGTCCCGGTCCTCAAAGACCTGCTCGACGTGATCGTCTCCGCACCAGACGAACTGCGCCAGGTCGCACTGGACCGCGGCGACATGAACATCTACCTCCAGGAAACCCGGGCCCTGGAAGCCACCCTGCTGGGCCTGACCGGCGGCGGAAAGCTCGGCGAAATCTTCTCCCGGCAAACCACCAACCCCATGAAGCGTGACCGGGCCGTCGTCTTCGACGTCTCCAGCATCGACGAGACAGAAACCGATCTGCAGGCCGCCGTGCTGCTGGCCTGCTGGTCCTACGGCTTCGGCACCGTGAACGTCGCCAACGCCCTCGCCGAAGCAGGGCTGGAACCGCGCAGAAACTACTTCGTCGTCCTGGACGAGCTGTGGCGGGCCCTGCGCGCCGGCAAGGGCATGGTCGACCGCGTGGACGCCCTGACCCGCCTCAACCGGTCCGTCGGCGTCGGGCAGATCATGATCTCCCACACTATGTCCGACCTGCTGGCACTGCCCGCAGAAGAGGACCGGATGAAAGCACGGGGCTTCGTCGAACGCTCCGGCATGGTCATCTGCGGCGGCCTCCCAGCCTCCGAAATGCCGCTGCTGACCTCCGCGATCCCGCTGTCCCGGCAGGAACAACAGAAACTCATCTCCTGGCAGGACCCGCCCGCGTGGGACTCCCGGGGTGTCGACGTCGAACCGCCAGGTCGTGGGAAGTTCCTCATCAAGGTCGGCGGCCGTCCCGGAATCCCGGTCCAGGTGGGCCTGACCTCCGTGGAGCACGGCCCCGACGGGGTCAACGACACCGACGGGAAATGGCACGGATCCCCGGAACCCATCCTCGACCCGGCAGCAACCATGCTGACGATTGAAGGAGGCGCCCTGTGAGCGCACCGAACCGCAAAGGCATCGGTCTCGGGGACGCCATCCTCGTCTGGCTGGCCATCGGCTTTATCGTCGTCTTCGGCGGCGGCACGTACGCCGCCGTGCACATCGGGTCCTGGATGGCCGGCATCGACACCCCGCCGGCCCACCCCATTGACCTGATCGCCGGGCTCATCAAGGGCAAGGTGCCTTGGCCGGCCCAGTCCACCGTCGTCGTTTCCGTCATGGCGGGCCCGGTCCTGGCCCTGGCCGTCGTCGTCCTGGTGGCCTGGCGTCAGGGTGCATCCAAGCGTGCCCGAGTGGACAAAGCCGCCCGCTACCTCGGCCGCGGAAAGTCCCTCGCAGCCTTCTCCGAGAAGGGTGCGCAAGCCAAAGCCGAACGGCTGGGAATCAAGGACAACCCCGGCATCGTCGTCGGCAAGGTGGTTTCCACCGGCCAGAAATTCGTCCAGTCCTGGGAAGACCTCAGCCTCGACATCTGGGGACCACGGACCGGTAAATCGACCTCCCGGGTGATCCCCGCAATCCTGGACGCCCCGGGCGCCGTCGTCTCAACCTCGAACAAGCGTGACGTGGTGGACGGCACCCGCGGCGTCCGCGAAGCCACGGCCCCGGTGTGGGTATTCGACCCACAAAAGATCGCCCAGGAAGAACCGGACTGGTGGTGGAACCCCCTCTCCTACGTCACCGACGAAGAGAAGGCGTACAAGCTCACCCAACACTTCGCGGTCGGCTCACGGGTACCCGGGTCGAAACCGGATGCCTACTTCGACCCCAAAGCCGAAGACATTCTTTCCTCCTACTTCCTCGCTGCAGCACTGGGCGGCCTGCCCATCACGCAGGTCTACCTGTGGGTGACCGAGCAGGTCAGCCAGGAACCCATCGAAATCCTCCGTGAGCATAACTACGAGCTGCAGTACAAGGGCCTGGAGTCCACGCTGAAGCTGGCCGACAAGCAGCGGGACGGTATCTTCGGCACCGCCGAGAAGATGATCCAATGCCTCAAGAGCCGCAACACCCTCCGCTGGGTCGCCCCCACCCGTGGTGCCAACGTGGCCACGGAGACGCGTCGACAGTTCAACCCTCACGCCTTCGCTGCGTCCCAGGAGTCGATCTACATCCTTTCCAAGGAAGGTGCTGGCTCTGCCGCTCCTTTGACCACCGCGCTGACGGTGGCCATCGCTGAGGCAATGGAGGAGCGCGCAGAGCGCAGCGGCGGACGCCTGGCCAAGCCGGCGCTGTTCGCTCTGGACGAGCTGGCCAACGTCGTCCGATGGGCCGGCCTGCCGGATCAGTTCAGCCACTACGGCTCCAAAGGCCTGATTGTCATGGGCATCCTGCAGTCCTGGTCCCAAGGCGTCGAGCTCTGGGGCGAGGCGAACATGAGGAAGATTTGGTCCGCCGCGAATGTCAAGATCTATGGCGGCGGCGTCGCCGAAGAAGGATTCCTCCGCGCCCTTTCTGACCTGATCGGAGACTACAGCTACATCAACGTCTCCATCTCATCAGGGAAGTCAGGGTCCAGCCGCTCCTGCCAGGAAGGGAAGGAGCGGATCTTCGACGTCTCCAACCTCGCCGAACTCGACCGCGGCCGCGCCGTCGTCCTCGCATCCGGCGCCCCGGCCACGCTGGTGCGCACCATGCCCTGGTACACCGGCCCCCACAAAGACGCCGTGGAAGCATCCATCAAGAAGTACAGCCCGCAGCCAGAGAAGGAACCGGTACCGGTAGCAGCGGCGCCGACGCCAAATCCGTGGGTGAACGGTTAGGGGAGTAGGCATGACTATCGAGATTGGCCGGTTCAGTGAAGCTCCCAGTTCCAACGCGCAAGAAGCTGGCGCTGATGACGGCGAGCAGCAGGAGCCTCCGCAGCTGGTCTACGGCTCGGCCGAGGAATTCCTGCACGAGCAACTGCTCCCCACGTACGTCCGTGACGTGGACGGTCGTGCAGCGAAGTGGTGCACTGAATGGTATTTCCACCCTGAAGCTGTCTGCCGGGTGGAAGCGCTGTGGCGGGCTTGGGAACACCTAAGACTCGACGGGGCCACCGGCATGAGCGTCTGGTTCAAAGACCACGCAGACCACCACATGAGCGTGCTCCTGGATCCGCGCGGGCCGTTCTACAAATGCGACATGCAAAAGCACCGGGACCCCGAACACCTCGAACCAAAGAAGGCTCCGGCCGGCTGGTTTCCGGACGTGCGGACTATTTTCTCCTAGAAACAGGAAGCTGCGGGATGAGGTCAGTTCAACAAAAAATAAGTCGGGGCTGGAATCTGTTAGAGATCCCAGCCCCGACTTTTGGTTGTTTCGGCCCTAGTGAGCGGCTTCGTATTTCCTTACGACTTCCGCTTGAATACGACCACGAGTATTTACTTGGATGCCGTTCTCAACTGCCCACATCCGTACCGCTTTTGCATCCGGTCCGCCCTGCGAGGACTTCGTTCGGGGCGCCGGACGACCACGGCCGCCGGATACCCTGCGTCCAGCGTCGGTAAAACGGCTCAGGGCTCCGCGCAGTTCATTTGCGTGCCCCTCGTTCAGATCAATCACGTATTCACTGCCGTCGAGGGCGAAAGATATCGTCTCGCTGGCTTCCGAGCCATCAATGTCATCTTCCAGAACCACGACCGTCTTTCTTGCCATAAAACGATTTTAACAGCCTGCTGAACGAAAGGGATGTGCCACTCGCAGGTGATTAATAGACCGCTGAGGAGACCAAGCAGGACGGTGCTAACTTTCGAAACAGCTGGGCCATAAGAAGTGCGCAGCGAAAGGCACTGACGAAGCGAGCAGTCCACAGTTGGGGTCAACTCGGGTTATCCACGGCTGAAACCGGGAGCCATCGGGAAAGCTCCCTCAACAGCAGTAGCGGTGGACAACCCGTCAGGATTGTCCCCGGCTGTGGGCAGCGGAACCAATCGTCCAGACGCCCTCTGGACAATTGTGCAACAGCCTGTTGCGCAATCTCCTAGTCCCCGCGAAAATCTCCATCGTTCGGGCAACTGCCGGGCGGCATATCCCGCAATTTGTCTTATCGGGGTTATATCTTTCGGGTATGCTCCACGATCTTGTATCCGCCTTGGCACCGATGCTTGGAAGACTGCTGCGTGCAACTCCACCTAAGAGTTCGATGGAGGCACGGACTCACCGGCTAGTGCATTCATTCGATTTCCGCTTTACACGTTCGACAGCGAGTCGCCTGGACGAACTGGCCCGGGACGATGCCGCAATAGCCAGCCGGGTGGAATCGGAATACCCCGTCTCCAGGGCGCTGCCCTGGATAGCTGGGACTGGTGTCCTCTTGATCGTTGTGGCGTTCGGGCTGCCCTTGGCTTCGCCTTTTTCGCCGGCGTTGGCGATGCTGATGATTGCTTGTGCGCTGCCGGGTTCATTCCTGCTCCTCATCACTGTGAGGGTTACACAAGTCATTCGCTTTCAGCGCGCCAGGCTTACCCGCGCTCTGAGGAATCGCGGGCGGGGGCGGCTGAACCGGCGCGTGATCGAATCTATGACAAATGACATCCGTTTGTATGGTGCTGACGGCCCTACGAATAGAGAGTTCGCGCTCTTGCTTTTCCGCGGCACGCCCCTAAAGGGTGCTGCGCTTGCACCATGATCGACTGATCGACCCGGCATTTCCTTACCGGCAGAACGGCCAGATGATGGTTCCAGACAGGCAATGTCGGGATAGACCCTAAGACCTTCTCACTAGAACGTAGCGAAATGCGGGTTTGGACCCTATCTTGGCAGCGAACGCGTCCCAATCTGACGTCAGGTTGGGGTGTACACCAGCTGACGATGGCTGAACTTTGATGCCCGCACCAGCCGCAACATTCCGGTCACCCGGATCGAGCACAGCTAATGCACCGCTGCCATGAGAAACCGAGCCTTCGCAGCTGCATTATTCGGCAAGGGGGGATTTTCTGAAGCCTCTTAGCGCAGGTACGAGCGAAGCGCGTCCATCTCCAGCTGCAGGATGCGGGTCAAATCACTGTGTGGTTCACGAAGCCACTGCTCGTACGATGAGACGGCCAGTGCCAGGCTCACGTGGCCGGCGAGGCGGGGCATCAGCCCATCCGGCTCCACGTCCAACCGGGCTGCCACGTAGTTCTCAATGACCCCCCGCCACGCGGCGTACCGGAGGGCTGAATGGGCCTGAAGAGTCGGTGTGCCCAGAATCAGCCGCATCCTTGTCCGGTGTTGCGGCAAGGATGGCTCATCAAAATCGTTGAAGGCTACAACACAACGGTGAACGGCATCGGCAACCGGCACGTCCGAAGGGACAGCAGCCAGTTGCGCGGCAAAGACGCGCAGGCTTTGATCGAACTGACCCCACGGGATGTCGTTCTTGGACGGAAAATAACGGAACAGTGTCCGGCGTCCCACACCCACAGCCTCCGCAATCTGTTCCATCGTCGTCTCATCAAACCCCTGTTCCTCGAACAGCGTGAAGGCGGCGCGTTCAATAGAGCCATGGTCCGTTACGGCCCGGCGGCCCGGGGAGCGGTTTGCGGTTGCGGTCATCGTGAGAACAATTTAGCAGCCTTCCTCTCTCCCTCTATCTTTTTGGCGCTGAGTGCCATTATTCTAATTCCTACCTCTTCCGGACGGTCCGGAGAGCCCGTACAGCAGGGAGAAAACAGTGGACTACATGAACCCGAACCATGCATCGGAAGGTACCGAGGAATCCGAGGAACTGGTCATCGAGGACCTCGTCGAGGATGTGTCGATCGACGGCATGTGCGGCGTGTACTGAGCACGGCCAGATCCATGAAGACGACCAGCACAGACGCCATGCTTGACGAGGGGTGGGTGCTGTCCCCGGCCGTGGCGCTGAGACCGGAACCGTTCGGGGCCATGGCTTACCACTTCGGCAACCGCAAGCTGACATTCCTCAAAAGACCCGAACTTGTCCGGGTGGTTCAGTCCCTTCAGGACAGCGGAACGGTGCGGCAGGCACTGGCCCAGGCAGCTGTCCCTGAATCCCAGTGGCCCGCGTACATTGCCGCCCTGCGAAGTCTGGCGGCAACTGACATGATCCGCGCCATGGAAGGAAAGACCAATGACTGACACCATCAGCACGCCCGTAACACGCCCCTCGGGCGGTTCCTTGGTTGACCAGTTCGAATTCGGACTTGATGCCCCGATCTGCTTGACCTGGGAGCTGACCTACGCCTGCAACCTGGCCTGCGTACACTGTCTGTCGTCGTCGGGACGACGTGACCCCCGCGAGCTGACCACGGAGCAGTGCGAGGCAGTGATCGATGAACTGCAGCGCATGCAGGTTTTTTACGTCAACATCGGGGGCGGGGAACCGACAGTGCGTCCTGATTTCTGGCACCTATTGCAGTACGCCGTAGACCACCAGGTCGGCGTGAAGTTTTCCACCAACGGCATCCGCATCGACAAGGAAAAAGCGGCCTTCCTCGCCTCCACCCCATACGTCGATGTCCAGATCTCACTGGATGGCGCCACCGCGGAAGTCAATGACTACGTCCGCGGACCCGGATCATACGACACAGCCATTCGGGCCCTGAAGAACCTCAAGGAAGCCGGTTTTAAGGACGCAAAGGTCTCCGTGGTGGTGACCCGGCAAAACGTGAACCAGCTCGATGATTTCAAACGGATCGCCGATGAGCAGGGCGCGACGCTGCGCCTGACCCGTCTGCGCCCATCAGGACGCGGCGCCGACGTATGGGATGAACTGCACCCGCTGCCCGAGCAGCAGCGCATCATCTACAACTGGCTCATAGCCAACGGCGACAACGTTCTCACCGGTGACTCCTTCTTCCATCTCGCACCCTTTGGAGAGAGCCTGCCAGGGCTGAACCTGTGTGGGGCAGGCCGGGTCGTATGCCTGATCGACCCGGTCGGGGACGTCTACGCATGCCCCTTCGCGATCCACGAAACCTTCCTCGCCGGTAACGTCCTGAACGCGGGGGGTTTTAGGGAGGTCTGGCAGGAATCGGCGTTGTTTACCGAACTCCGCTCCCCACAGACCTCAGGGGCGTGCACCAAGTGCGCGTTCTTCGACACCTGCCGCGGTGGCTGTATGGCGGCGAAATTCTTCACGGGCCTACCGCTGGACGGGCCTGATCCGGAATGCGTCCAGGGCTACGGTGAAACCGCCCTTGCCGGCGACCGTAGCCGTCCACAACCCAGCCAGGACCACTCGCGGTCCGCCCTCCCAAAACGGGCGCAGCCCGTCATGGTCCAACTCAGTCTCAAAAGGCCCGAGATCACCGCCCCGCCTGTATCGGCCTGCGCTGCCAGCCCGCTGGCCGGGTTCAGGCCTTAGGCACAACACAAATTTTGAAAGGCAACCATGTTAAAGAATCCCTGGGCTCAGAACCCTTGGTTCGAATCTGTAGCCGAGGCCCAGCGTCGGGCCAAGAAGCGACTCCCGGCGTCCGTCTACGCTGCCCTCGTGGCCGGCTCGGAGCGGGGCACCACGCTCGATGACAACACCGCCGCGTTCGGTGAACTCGGCTTCGCCCCCCATGTCGTCGGCCAGCCGGCCGAACGTGACCTGGCGACTACCGTCATGGGTCAGCACATCTCCCTTCCCGTCATGATCTCCCCGACAGGGGTGCAGGCTGTGCACCCGGATGGTGAGGTGGCCGTAGCCCGCGCCGCCGCGGCGCGCGGAACCATCGTGGGGCTGAGCTCCTTCGCCTCCAAGCCGGTGGAGGAGGTCACTGCTGCCAACGAAAAGACGTTCTACCAGATGTACTGGACCGGGACTCGGGACCAGATGGTCAACCGCATGGAACGGGCGAGGGCCGCGGGCGCCAAAGGCCTGATCATCACAACGGACTGGTCATTCTCCATGGGAAGGGATTGGGGCAGCCCGGAAATCCCGGAAAAGGTCAATCTTAAGGCAGCCGTCAGGCTCGCCCCCGAAGTTGCCTTGAAGCCCCGCTGGCTGGCCTCGTTTGCGCGCAGCCTGCCGGATTTGACGGCACCAAATCTCGCCCCTGCGGGGGAGAAAGGACCCACCTTTTTCGGCGCCTACTACGAATGGATGAAGACCCCTCCACCGACGTGGGAGGACATCGAATGGATGGTCACCACTTGGGGTGGCCCTGTCATGCTGAAGGGCGTGTGCAGGGTTGATGATGCCCTGCGCGCCGTAGATGCGGGCGTCACCGCGATCTCGGTGTCCAACCATGGAGGAAACAACCTCGACGGCACACCAGCTCCAATCCGTGTTCTGCCCGCGATCGCCGGTGCAGTAGGCGATCAGATAGAGATCGTGCTTGACGGAGGAATTCGCCGCGGCAGCGATGTTGTTAAAGCGCTGGCCTTGGGGGCACGTGCCGTGATGATCGGACGCGCTTACCTCTGGGGACTTTCCGCTAACGGGCAGGCGGGCGTCGAAAACATTCTCGACATCCTGCGGGGAGGCATCGACTCCGCTTTGATGGGTCTGAGCGTCCCCTCGGTGCAGGACCTCCGGCCCGAACACCTGGTCATACCTCCCGGATTTGTCCGCCAGCTGGGCCTTCCTGCACCAGTGCGCTTATGACTATCAGCTGGCAAGAACTGGGTGATCTCGCGTGGCCCGACATTCACAGCCGACCGATGGTCATGGTCCCGGTGGGGTCCACCGAACAGCATGGACCCCACCTGCCCCTGGACACGGACACTGTTATCGCGACGGCGGTGACTATCGCCGTCGCAGATGCTGTGTCCCTTAGAACAAACGGACAGGTGCTGGTAGCACCTGCAATCAGTTACGGCTCCAGCGGCGAGCATGAATCTTTCGCCGGTACGGCGTCGATCGGGTTCGAGGCTCTGCGGTTCCTTGTCGTCGAGCTCGTCCGGTCCCTGTCCGCCTGGTGTGGGCGCGTCGTCCTCGTCAACGCCCATGGCGGAAACGTCGCCGCTGTCTCGGCTGCCGTGCGCCAGCTCAGGGCAGAGTGTCATGACGTCGCCTGGCTTCCTTGCGTGACCGAAGGCGGCGATCTCCACGCGGGACGGGTGGAGACTTCGCTGATGCTTCACCTCAGCCCAGACACTGTCAGGCTGGAAAGAGCCGTTGCGGGGGACATTCGGCCTCTGGCGGACATTCTTCCGGAGCTGAAGGCCCACGGTGTCCGCGCCGTTTCGCCCTCCGGAGTGCTGGGCGATCCAGCCGGCGCCTCCGTCGGAGAAGGACAGCGCTCACTGGAGCTGATGGTCGAGGATGCCTTCCGGCGCCTTACACATGGCGTCGCGGATGATCACGGCATGCTTGCCGTTGATCGGCGGGGGACCGTGCGGGTGCCGGCATGAACGGGACTCCCCATCAGGCCGGCACCGAACCGCCTATACCGCAGGACATCGACGTGCATGGGCCTCCGATTCCGGGCGAGTGCCCTGTCGAGCCTCCGGCAGGGAATTCGCAGTGGCCCACTCTAGAGGGCGTCGCAGTGCAGCGCAGGGGCCGAACGTACTTGCAGGGACCGGTGGATGCCGCCAGACCAGACAGCTCCGGGCCTTGGCTGGCCGCGTTGGGCAACGCCGGCAGGGAACTGATCTGGCAGGACGGCGGTTTGACGGTCCACGTTTTAGAACCGCAGGCGCTGGGCCACAGCTCTCTCCGCCATCAGGAAATCATATGACGACCTCCCGACCAGGGCTCGTTCCGGGGACCATCGTTAAGCTAAACCGACGGGTACGAATTTCCGGTGGCGGCAGGGAGCTCATCGGCGGTTCACCGACCCGGGTCCTCTATCTATCGGAGGCAGCCAGCCGAATGATCGTGAATAGGAAGGTTTCGGTCAATGACGCCGGGACCGGCCTGTTGGCCGACCGCCTCCTTGAGGCGGGTATGGCCGATCCGGTGCTCGCGTCGCTGCCGGACCTTGATCTCGCAACCGTCACGGTCGTTGTTCCCGTTTACGGCCGCCCCCTTGCCTTGGACAGACTGCTCACTAGTATCGGCAGTCAACACAGGGTCATTGCGGTTGATGACTGCTCGCCGGAGCCGGAGCCCATCCAAGCCGTTGCGGAGAAGCACAACGTCCAGCTCTTGCGGCTGGCGGTCAACGGCGGCCCGGCACAGGCCCGCAACGCAGGGCTCAAGCATGTAGCCACGCCGTATGTGGCCTTCGCCGATTCGGACGTCATCGTCGACACAAACACCATCTCGCTGCTCCTCAAGCACTTCAATGACCCCCAAGTGGGCTTGGTCGGTCCCAGGGTGCTCGGTCTCGATGACGGCGAAGGAATGAACTGGATCGAGCGGTATGAAGAGGCCCGGTCCTCGCTTGACCTGGGCGTCTACCCAGCCACGGTCCGTCCACGTTCTCCTGTCTCCTGGCTTCCAGGGGCGTTCCTTCTCGCCAGGGCAGATGCCTTGGGAGAAGGATTTGATGCCGGCAGCCGAGTGGGGGAGGACGTGGACCTCGTCTGGCGTATGGCGGAACAAGGCTGGCGGGTGCGCTTTGAACCCGAGGCGAAAGTCTGGCACGAGCACCGCCAAGCTGTTGCTGCTTGGTTGTCTCGGAAGGCCTTCTATGGAACTTCCGCGCACGTCCTAGCCCTCCGGCACTCCGAGGCGATAGCACCAGCGGTCTTTGCACCTTGGTCGTTGGCGGTTGTGGCAGCGATCCTCTTCCAGCGCCCCTGGTCGGTTCCGGCTGCAGGGGCCATTACCACCCTTGCTGGATGGCAGATCACGAGGAAGCTTGGTCGAAGCGAGCACCCAGTCCGTGTGGGTGCGGGCTTGACGGCTCGCGGACTTATGGCGGCACAAACGCAGACTATGGCGCTGTTGGTCCGTCATTGGTGGCCTCTGGCCGTTGCGGGAAGCTTTTTCTCCCGCAGGCTGCGTCGGGCGCTCCTCATCTCTTGCGTGGTTGACGCCCTCTGGGAGTACCGCCGCACCCGTCCCCAACTCGATCTATTCCGGTTCGCTCTGGCACGCCGCCTCGATGATCTAGCCTACGGATCCGGGGTTTGGTACAGCGCGCTGAAAGGAAGATCCCTACGGTGTCTTCTGCCCGATGTCAGGAGAAACCCCAAATAGGACATCCGGGCACGGTCTCCGACCAAAACGCCGATGGGCCGGCTTTCGAGCCGGCCCATCGGCGTCTAAAGGAATGAGGCCTCCGAGTTGCACGTAAAGGTTGAACTATTGAAGAACGGCGCCATGAAGTACGACGCCCTCGTGGCGGGAGCGGGCGCTGCCTTGCCCCCTACCGCCCTATAACTGAGCGAGGATCCTCTGAACGCTCGATGCTGCGCTGCTGGAAGCCGGATCCGTCCCGGCGGATCAGTCAGGCCTTCCCGCCGAAACTCCTGAATGAGACCAGGTGGTCGAGCCGACCCCGTCGCTCATAGGAACGAACTTTAGCCAAGCGATAAATGGTGCCGTACCTTTCGGCAGTCCTTGAGCTGAGCTCCTTCCTGGTGGCTGCCGTTCAGCAGCCACCAGGAGGGGAAGTGAAGTACCTGCTTCGAGACTCAGAGCGATTCAGAGGCTTACGCTAAGCGCCTCGAGCGTACGCTTCGTGATGTCTTCAACTTCGCCAGTGCCGTCTATCTGGGTCAGAAGATCACGCTCTGCGTACAGAGTGATGACGGCTTGTGTCTTCTGCTCGTACAGGTTCAGTCGGTGAAGGATCACGGCTTCGGTGTCATCAAGTCGGCCTTCTTCCCCGGCACGGTTCAGGAGGCGTGTGACGAGTTCGTCCTCTGGCGCCGTCAACTGCAACACAGCATCAAGTTTTTGACCGCTCTCCGCCAGCACGTGGTCCAGATAGTCCGCTTGCTCACAAGTGCGCGGGTACCCGTCCAAGATGAATCCGCCTTCCACGTCCGGCTCGCCGAGCCGGTCACGCACCATGTGATTGGTGACGCTATCCGGCACAAAGTCGCCGGCTTCGAGGAATTTCTTGGCTTCGACGCCAAGCGCGGTTCCTCCGTCAACGTGCGCGCGAAAGAGCTCTCCTGTCGATATCGCTACCACACCCAAGTGCGTGGCAATTCTTGTTGCCTGAGTGCCCTTTCCAGATCCGGGAGGGCCCATGATTATCAGTCTGGCCATTACAGTGCTCCTTCTTGTGGGTACGCTGGTGTACTTCTGCTTTTGTAGGACAAATGTTGTGTTGAAAGGCCAATTGTTAGCAGCCGGATTCGGGTAATACCCGGCTTAGCTTTAAACTGGGAGCTGGCTGTATGCAGTGCGGGTACTTTACTGCGCGTCGGGGAGAAAACTGCCTCACGAAGGCGCTCTTGGTGTCAGTTCCTGCCGCTATACAACTGCTTTTCGAATCCCAGCGGTGGTTCGTCCCATGGGTATCGCGCGTAGACCTGATACCCATCAGACCTCGGGATCATTGTTCTCCTGCCTTCCTCGGCCCACGACAGCCATAAAATTGAGTTGTCGGGCATGACATGGGCAACGGTGCCCGTCCTGATGGTCTTGTCAGGGCACCGGACTTCCACAAATTGACCTACAAGTCGGAGCCAATCGGGCTGCAAGTGAAGGGTCATAAATTCCTCCTCCGTCGGCGGGATCCATCGCGGCCTTCCGACCACGTCCCTGCACTCATAACTCCTGCGGCCCCTCGGACTCACAGTTATCTGGCACCGACCTGAAAAAGCGGTGAGGCGCCGTAGTCGTTGCGAATATTTGATGATCCCAGTGATCATCCGACGCCTCACCGCAGCTCAGCACGGCACTAGCGAGCAGTTACCGCTCGTTGTTCAGGCCCCTTGTAGGCACTCAGCGGGCGGATAAGCGAGTTTGCGGCCAGCTGTTCCATGATGTGAGCCGTCCATCCGGTGATACGGCTGGCCACAAAGATTGGTGTAAACGTGGGGGTGTCGAAACCCATGAGGTGATAGGTCGGGCCGGTCGGGTAATCCATGTTTGGTTTGATGGCCTTGGCCTCATCCATGGCTTGCTCAAGTCCGTTATAGAGACCATGAATTTCGGGACGTCCATAGTGCGCGATCATCTTGTCCAGGGCGGCCTTCATGGTGGGCACCCTGGAGTCGCCGTGCTTGTAGACGCGGTGGCCGAAGCCCATGACCTTCTTCTTCTTGGCCAGGGCGTCTTCCATCCAGGCCTTCGCGCGTGCTGCCGCTTCCTCGAGAGACTCTTCCTGCCGGATGCCGATTTCGTCAAAGGTGTGCATGACGGCCTCGTTGGCACCACCGTGCAGCGGGCCCTTGAGGGCCCCGATGGCTCCGGTCACTGCGGAGTGCAGGTCGGAGAGCGTGGACGTAATCACCCTGGCGGTGAACGTAGAGGCGTTGAACGAGTGCTCGGCGTAGAGGATCATCGAGACGTTGAAGGCTTCCACTACTTCCGGGACCTGTTCTTCGCCGAAGGCCATCCACAGGAAGTTCGCCGAGTAGCCCAGGTCATCCCGGGGCTCTACAACATCCTGCCCGTGGCGTCGGCGCTGGTCGTAGGCCACCACGGCCGGCATGGCAGCGAACAGGTCCACGGCCTTGGCCATGTTGGCCTCCCGGGACGAGTCCTCAGCGAGAGGATGCAGCGCGCCCATTACCGACACCGCAGTCCGACAAACATCCATCGGGTGGGCTGTCTCTGGCAACATGTCGATTACTCGCTTCACCCCTGGGTCAAGGACCCGGCCGGCCTTCTCCCTGCGGGAGAAAGCCTCAAGCTGCGCTCCGTCAGGTAATTCACCGTTCCACAGAAGGTAGGCGACTTCTTCAAAGCTGCACTTGGCCGCCAGTTCATGCACCGGGTAGCCGCGGTACAGCAGCGAGTTTGTTTCAGGATTCACCTTGGATACGGCGGTATAGTCCACCACTACGCCGGCGAGTCCCTTTTTGACGTCCTGTTCAGCCATGCTGAAACTCCTTTGTAATGGTTCTTGGCTCCTGGAAAGTGCCCGGAATTTGAAAGTTGAAGACGCCCGAATCGAACTGATTGTAGGCCTGGTAGTCGACGAGGTCGTAGAGGCGTGCACGCGTCAACATGGTCCCTGTCGAAGCTTCCTGGGTACCGTCAAGCCGGAGAGTATCCAGTACACGCTCAGCGGCGCCCATGGCACTACGGAGCAGGGTGACTGGGTAGATCACCATGTTCACGCCGACTTTCTGAAGTTGCTGAACGGTGAAGAGATCGCTCTTACCGAACTCTGTCATGTTGGCCAGGATGGGCACATCCACAGCGTCACGGATGGCCTTAAATTCATGCAAATCACGCATGGCTTCGGGGAAGATCGCGTCGGCGCCGGCGTCAACGAGTGCTTTGGCCCGGTCCTTCGCAGCGTTAAGCCCGTCGGTGGCGCGGATGTCGGTGCGCGCCATGATGAGGAAGTTCGGGTCGCGCCGGGCGTCGGCGGCGGCGCGGATCCGTTTGGTGGCGGTCTCGAGGTCCACCACGTTCTTGCCGTCGAGGTGGCCGCAGCGCTTGGGGTTGAATTGGTCCTCGATGTGGAGGCCGGCCAGGCCGGCGTTTTCGAGTTCCTGTACGGTGCGTGCCACGTTCATGGGTTCGCCGAAGCCGGTGTCGGCGTCCACGATGGAGGGCAGGTCTGTCATCCGGGAGATCTGCCCGGCCCGGGTGGCCACCTCGGTGAGGGTGGTCAGGCCGATGTCCGGCAGGCCGAGGTCGTTGGCGAGGACGGCGCCGGAGATGTACACCCCGGCGAAGCCCTTTTCCTCGATCAGCCGTGCGGAGAGCGGGTTGAAGGCGCCGGGGAACTGCTGGATGGTCCCGGAGGCGAGCAGTTCCCGGAACCGGATCCGCTTCTGCTCCGGGGTGGTCTTCGAATACAGCATCAGAAGAGTCCCTTCGGTGCTGCCGCCAGGTCGATGACGCCGGGGGCGGCCTTGATGTTCAGCTGGTCCAGCTCGCCTGCGGCGAGTTCGGGGAGGCGTTCGACGGCGGCGAGGAACCTTTCGATCTCGGCCTCTTCCACGAGCCCGGCGGCGAGGGTGCGGAACTTGTTGACGTACTGCTCGCGGGCGAACGGCCGGGCGCCCAGCGGGTGGGCGTCGGCGACGGCGATCTCGTCGGTGATGACGGTGCCGTCCTTGAGCGTGATCTCCACCGAGCCGCCGAAGGCCTTCTCGGCGATGTCCAGGCTGTGGTAGCGGCGGGTCCATTCGGGATCCTCCACCGTGGTGACCTTGTGCCAGAGTTCCACCGTGTCCGGCCGGCCTGCGCGCTCGGGGGAATAGGAGTCGACGTGGTGCCAGGTCCCGTCCTGCAATGCGACGGTAAAGATGTACGGGATGGAGTGGTCCAGGGTTTCCCTGGACGCGGTGGGGCTGTACTTCTGGGGATCGTTCGCGCCGGAGCCGATCACGTAATGCGTGTGGTGGCTGGTCTTGATCAGCACGGACTCGACGTTGGCCGGGTCCGTGACCTCCGGGTGCTCGCCGTGCAGCTTGCGGGCCAGGTCGATCCAGGCCTGCGCCTGGTACTCGGCAGAGTGTTCCTTGGTGTAGGTGTCCAGGATGGCGCGCTTGGCCTCGCCGTCCTCGGGCAGCGGGACGGTGTAGTTGGCATCCGGGCCATCCAGCATCCACGCGATCACGCCGTCTTCGCCTTCGTAGATCGGCACCGGGGAGGTCTGGCCCCGCATGGCACGGTCCGCGGACTCCACGGCCATCTTGCCGGCGAACGCCGGGGCGTGGGCCTTCCAGGTGGAGATCTCGCCCTTGCGTGACTGCCGGGTGGCGGTGGTGGTGTGCAGCGCCTGACCCACGGACTGGAAGATGGTCTCCACATCGAGACCCAGCAGCGTGCCGATGCCGGCCGCGGCGGAGGGGCCGAGGTGGGCCACATGGTCGATCTTGTGCTTGTGCAGGCAGATGGCCTTGACCAGGTTCACCTGGATCTCGTACCCCGTGGCGATGCCGCGCACCAGGTCCTGGCCGCTGGCGCCCACGTGCTGGGCAACGGCGAGGATCGGCGGGATGTTGTCGCCCGGGTGGGAGTAGTCCGCGGCCAAGAACGTGTCGTGGAAGTCCAGTTCCCGGACGGCCACCCCGTTGGCCCAGGCCGCCCATTCCGGAGCGACGCGCTCCTCGATACCGAAAATCTTCGAGCCCTGGCCACCGGTGGTGGGGCCATGGGTGAGCGCCTGGGCGCGGGCGGCGACGATGGGAGCCCGGTTCAGGGACGCGATGGCAACAGAGGCGTTGTCGATGACCCGGTTGATCACCATGTCGGTGACGTCATCCTTAACCGACACAGGATCCGCGGCCACCTTGGCGATCTTGAAGGCAAGCTGGTCCTCGCGGGCCAGGTTCTCCTCGCTCTTGTAGACGCGGACGTGGTGGTTCGTGACCATAGTGCTCCTCTTGGTGATGTCATAGGGGTGGTGCGCGTTTTCGTGAACGACTTCGTCAGGGAGGTCCGTCGAGCCGTCGCTGTCGATGCCGCCTGGCGTCCTTGCGAAAAGGCCGGCTTATTTCGATGCCATGCGTATGGCTCCATCGAGCCGGACGGTTTCACCGTTTAACATGGGGTTGTCAACGATGTGCATTGCTAGTGCCGCGAATTCACCGGCCTTCCCCAAACGGGAAGGGTGAGGAACTTGTTGCGCTAAAGAGTCCTGAGCCTGTCGCGGAAGGCCTGCCATCATGGGCGTTTCAAAGATTCCCGGTGCGATAGTCATCACCCGGATCTGATGCCGGGCGAACTCGCGAGCAAGCGGTAGCGTCATGGCGGCAACGCCTCCTTTGGATGCGGCGTACGCCGCCTGTCCGATTTGGCCGTCGAATGCTGCCACAGAGGCTGTATTGACGATGACGCCGCGTTCTCCAGCTTCTGAATTTGTCTTCGCTATATGAACCGCAGACGTCCTCACAACGTTGAACGAGCCAACCAAGTTGATACGTAAGACCTTTTCGAAATCTTCCAATGGAAGTACTCGGTCTCGTCCGAGTACTTTTCCTGGTCCAACGATGCCGGCACAGTTGACCACAACGCGCAAGTCACCAAGGGACGCAGCATACTCGACGGCTGATTCAACGTCTTCACTTGAGGTTACGTCAGCGGGGACAAACGCAGCACGTGCACCAAGGGCCGCCGCTGTGGCCGAACCATCGGAATGTGGCAAATCCAAGAGAACAACACGTGCACCTCGCGCATGCAGGGCTTGGGCTGTGGCTTTTCCAAGACCTGACGCTCCGCCTGTGACCAACGCTACGGACCCATCATTTAGCAGCACAGGTTCTCCCTATTCGGACCATGGGCTGGTGCATCTTCAAACATCATCGCCCCTGTTTGGGGACGGTGAGCAAGAGTGCGTCGCCCTGGCCTCCTCCGCCGCAAAGTGCGGCGGCACCTGTGCCGCCGCCGCGACGCTGAAGTTCCAATGCCAGGTGAAGGGTGATACGTGCGCCGGACATTCCAATGGGATGACCGTAAGCAATGGCTCCGCCGTTAACGTTGACCCGTTCGGGATCGACCCCGAGCGCCCGTGTGGAGGCGACACCCACCGCTGCGAAGGCTTCATTGATCTCAATCAGATCCAAGTCAGACGGGTCAATACCAGCCGCCTTGCATGCTTTCTCGATCGCCCCTGAAGGCTGGAACTGCAGCCCCGTGTCGGGTCCGGCAAACATGCCATGCTCGCCAATTTCCGCCAACCACGTCAGCCCCTCAGCCTCGGCACGTTCCTTGCTCATCACCACCAAAGCACACGCACCATCGTTGATAGCCGAGGCGTTACCTGCGGTAATCGTTCCGTCAGGCCGGAACGCGCTGCGAAGGCTTGCAAGGCTCTCCACGGTTGTATCAGGCCGTATTGTTTCATCGCGCCGGAACCAGGTCGCAGGTCCTTTGCGTGTCCGCAGTTCAACGGGTACCACTTCATCCTCCAGAAGGCCGCGATCCCATGCCGCTGCCGCTCGTGTGTGTGACCTCAGCGCAAACCGGTCTTGGTCTTCCCTGGATACGAAGTTCGAGTCATTCGATGTCTCAGTCAGCAAGCCCATAGGGCCCTTCGTGAATGCGTCCTGGAGACCGTCAATCGCCGTATGGTCCGCCATTGTAATTTCGCCATACTTGACGCCTACGCGGGACTTAGGCAGCAGGTGAGGCGCCTGGCTCATCGACTCCATACCGCCGGCAACAATCACGTCGAAAGCACCTGAGCGAATAAATTGATCCGCAAGGATAATGGATTCGATTCCCGAGAGGCATACCTTGTTGACGTTCAACGCAGGAGTCGTCAAGGGGATACCGGCTTTCGCTGCTGCCTGCCGGGCGGGCATCTGCCCGGCGCCCGCTGTCAGCACCTGGCCCATGATTACGTACTCGACCTGCGAGGGCTGGACGCCGGCCTTTTCGAGCGCTGCACTTATTGCAATACCGCCCAAATCAGCTGCTGAGAACTGACTCAGGGATCCGAGCAATCGTCCTATGGGCGTGCGCGCTCCGGCAACTATGACAGAGTTCGGCATGTAACCCTCCAATTCATCGTGAAACTCAGTGGTTGAAGCGGCTTGTCACCGCTCGCTGGTGTCGGCGCTGATTGCGCGACGCTGCGCCAGCATGTTACGTGGGGATCTGTACAGTTCAATCGGCTTGCAGGGCGAGTCGGCGAGAAGCACAGGGATGTGGAACGAACTGCGCCTTTGAAGACCTGCTGGCAACAGTTGCTTCCTCCGGGTGCGCATTGGGAGTTAGATCCTGATGGGACCGGCATCTTAACTTGAACGGATTTGACGGTCGCTTACCCGGAGCGGTCCCTTAGGATTGGCGGGACCCGAGAGCCGGGCTCCAATCGGATGTCCTGAGGGTCCCTGGAGTCAGTCCATTGACTCCTTCTTCGCGCAGAGCTGACTTGAGAACCTTGTACGTTCGAGTGCGCGGTACTTCCTCTCTGACTTCAATGAACGAGGGAACCCAAATCGGAGGAAGCTCCAGAGTCAGCCTCTCAATGACGCTCCGCGGGTCAAGGTCCCTCACTTCCCCTTGAGGTATAAGAATCAATTTCAGGTCGAATTCGTTGCCAGGGGCGGCCACAGGAATCACAAAGGCTTCACGCACACCTGTACACATGCGAGCCGCCTCTTCCACGTGAAAAATCGGAATATTGTGCCCCTTGCGGCGGATTGTGTCACCGCTGCGTCCAAAGAAGTGGAGGTAGTTTTCCTCGTCAAAGCATCCGATGTCTCCTGTATGGAACCACAGGTTGCTTGAGGCTTTGACCGTTGCTGCCTCGTAGTTGTAGTACTGCTGGAGCGCTGTATACGGTGTCCTGGGCCTGAAGCAGATGTTGCCCTTTTCTCCAATCGTGCACGGCTGGTCCCAATCGTCCAGCACTTGTACTTCGAAGTGGGGGTTGCTGCGACCGAGCACTTGTCCACCGATTGCGCAGGAGGTTGCAAGCTGGGGTCCTGGGTCACCGGGACGGCGGTAGGCAAGCATGGATCCCTCGGTGAGCCCGTAGGCGATTAGAAGTTCGACACCGAACCGTTCTTCGAAACCGCTGCCCGGAACGCCGATATACGCCAGGCGGGCCGAATGGTCGCGGTCTGACGGGGATTCAGGTTTGGCCATGAGCAAGTTGATCACCGGCTGTAGAACATGCAGACGGGTTGCTTTTTCCCTGCGCACAGTGTCCCAGAAGCGGCTCAGCGAAAAGCGTGCGTCAATCACGCATGTTCCGCCGGCGAATGTCATGGCCAAGACACCCATGACGCTGGCAAGATGATGGGAAAGTGGGAACGGCGTGTAGAGCACGTCTTCGTCGGTAATTTGCATCAGTTCGACGAAGTGCGAGGCCCAGACTTCGAGGTGGGATTGGGTGAGCATCGCAGGCTTGGCGGGGCCGGTGGTTCCGGACGTGAATCTGATGGACATGTCGGCTCGTGGGTCACGGTGTACAACCTGGTTCTTGCCGGCTGTCAGCACTTCCGGAACACGCGTTGATGCGTCCACGGGGGAGCCCTCACCCCAGATAACCAATGGAAGATCATCAAGTCCGGCGTCGCGGATGGTTTCGGCCTGCTCGGGGTTGCAGACCAGGATCTTGACGTCCGAGGACGAGACGTAGTGGCGGAGCATGGCGGCTTTCGACTCTGGGTCAATACCGACATCGACAAATCCTCCGATCATGGCCCCTGCCCAAGATACGACCCAGTCAAGACCATTAGGGAGCATGATTCCTATGTGCTCTCCTACGCCAAGCCCGGCCGAGCGAAGAAGTGCGGCGAATCCGAGTCCTCGATCGATAAGTTCTGAATATGACAGAGACCGGGACGTGGCGGCACAACGGACAGCGTCAGCCTGTGGTTTTTGTTCTGCCCAGTACAGCAGCCGGCGGGTCAGCGACCGCTCAGCCACAGGCCGCAGGGTCACTCCCTTTTCCTGGCGGTCTGTGAGTGCGGCGGTCACACCCCTGCTCCTTTGCCAGCTGGCGTGGTCGCTCCTGCGGCGGCGAGCATGTGACGTGCACTGTTGACGTTTCCGATATCCAGAAGGGTGCCGGCATACTTCGTTGCTCCAAGTCCCGTGGAGAGGGCCTCGTCATAGGTGGACAAGACCTCGGCCGCGATTCGCAGGTCATCTTCAGACGGTGTGAACGTTTCGTTTGCGACGTCGACCTGCGAAGGGTGGATGGCCCACTTTCCGTCGAATCCCATGTGAAAGGCTTGAAGTGCCTGCCGACGGAAACGCTCGTTGCCGTCGCCGTAAGTGGGGAAGGGGGTGTCAATGGCTAGGATCCCGGCTGCCCTCGCTGCCAGTAGGATGGACCATCGCACGGAGTGCCATACGTCCAGTGTGTCGTCATAGGGCATGAAGCCAGATCCGTAACGGGCTCCTACTTCGGCAGAGAGATCGCCGCCACCGAGGACAAGGGCTCCGACGCGAGGTGCCGCGGTCGCAATATTTGCCACGTCGAGGACAGCTTGGGGCGTTTCAATGAGGACTTCAAGCTCAATGGGTGCCAGGCCTGAGGCCTTTTCAAGGATTGAGAGTTCACGATCAAGCTCGACAATTTCCTGCGCAGACCGGACTTTAGGGACAACAATGACGTCCAAGGAGGCTCCGGCCTCGCCAACTACGACTTCGAGGTCGCGCTTCGCGTGCTGTGTATCCATGTGGTTGATTCGAACGGCACGAACTTTTCCGCGCCAGTCCAGCGTATTGAGACCGTTGACGACTTTGTGCCGTGCGCTCTCCTTCTGGTCCTCGGCCGTGGCGTCCTCGAGATCCAGGAACACCATGTCGGCGTCAGAGCGGATAGCACTGGAGAACATCCATTCATTGCTGGCAGGCGTGGCAAGTTCGGACCGTCGGCGGCGCCGGTTTTGCTTGTTATTTGCGGGTGTGGACATTGTGAAAAGCTCCTAAGAATGTGGAGTGGGCTTCGGCGTGTTGCGGCGGCCCAGCGTGAGCCAATGGTTCAGTACCGGTTCGGGACGATCGTGCTCTTCACCAGGGTGAAGTCATCTACTCCTTCGGGGCCGCGTTCGCGGCCGATTCCGGAGATCTTGTATCCGCCTTGGGGCGCCGCGCAGTCAGCGCCGTGGTTGTTGACGTGGACGCTGCCGGACTGAATTTGTGCTGAGACATGGATCGCACGTTCGACGTCCTGGCTCCAGACGCTCCCTGACAGGCCATAGTCAGAATCGTTGGCGATGGCGATTGCTTCCTGATCGCCGTCGTATTCAATCAATGCGTATACCGGCCCAAAGATTTCCTCGCGAGCAACGCGCATTCCGTTATGAACGTCAGCAAAAATGGTCGGTTCAACAAAGTATCCGCGGTCCTGCTGTGCGGGCCGTTGGCCTCCGAGCAGTATCCGAGCGCCTTCGTCGCGGCCTATGCCGATGTAGCCTTCAACCCGATCCCGTTGGACTGTCGAGACGAGTGGTCCAATGAAAGTTTCTTCCTTTTCCGGGAGGCCCAAGGGCAATGCCCGGACGTGCTCAACGATGGCTTCTCTTGCTTCCCGCGCCCGTGATTTAGGGATGAGAATCCTGGTAGGTGCCGTGCAGGCCTGGCCGTTAATGAAGGCCATTGCCACCGCAAGATTTGGCACTGCCAGGCTTAGGTCCACGTCATCGAGGAGAATGGCGGCGGACTTGCCGCCCAGTTCCGTCGTGCAGCCAATCAGCCGCTCGCCGCAGAGGGATGCGACGCGTCGACCCGCAGCGACGCTGCCTGTAAATGAAACCCTGTCCACTCCCTTGGCCGTGACCAAGTACTCGCTCGCGGTGCGCTCGGCGCTGACGATGTTAAGAACACCATTGGGCAAACCGGCGGCCATAACGATATCCCCAAAAGTGTCCATAATAAGCGCGGCTTCGGGCGACGGTTTCAGCACGACCGTGCATCCGGCCAGGAGAGCTGGCGCTGCCTTCATGGCGGCAGTGATGTGCGGGCCGTTCCACGGCAAAATGCCGACGACCACACCTGCCGCCTCCTTACGCACTAGTATCCTGTTTCCCTGGTTTGGGCGGTCATAGGCCGACCTCTCCTCAAGCCATGGATACGTATCCGCCATCTCAGCGTAGTATCGCCACAGATCAACCGCGATGCGGATTTGCGCCAGACGTGACTGAGTTATGGTCGAGCCCATTTCCGTCGTCAGATCTGTAGCGAGTTCGTCCGCACTGGATTCCATGGCGTCTGCGATGCGGCGAAGGTAGTCTGCTCGTTCGCGCGGAGCGAGACGCGGCCAAGGGCCAAAATCAAAGGCTGTTCTTGCAGCGCCAACGGCCCGGTCCATGTCCGCGGTCCCGGCAAGTTGGATAGTCCCTATTTTTTCCTCAGTGGCGGGGTTGATTGCCGGTGCCGTCTCTTCGGAATACGGCCTAACCCACTCGCCGTTAATAAATAGCCCGTTGGATGTGTGGTTCAACATGAGTGACGCCTGTTCGCTTGTGCTTGTTTGGCCCACGTTTGGGGTCTGATCGGATTAGCGGAGTGCGGAGCCGATGGAGATGCCGCCGTCGACGTCCAGCACGACGCCAGTAACGTAACCAGCCGCGCTTGAGCAAAGAAAGGCGGCGGCTTCCGCAATGTCCGCCGGCGACCCGATCCGCTTCATTGGGATTCTGCCTGCCAGTTTTTGACGGCCACCCTCATCCATGCTTGCGAGCATTGGTGTATCGATAAGTCCGGGTGCAATTGCATTGGCTGTTACGCCGTAGGGCGCACCTTCCAAGGCGGCGACACGGGTAAGGCCAACGACACCGGCCTTGGCCGAAGCATAATTTGCCTGTCCAAAGTTGCCGCGCCAGGACATCGAGGACATGCTCAGGATCCGCCCGTAGCCCTGCTGTTTCATATGTGGGAAAACTGCGCGGATGCCGCGGAAGACGCCGGAGAGATTGACGTCAACCACTTTCTCCCAAGCATCGTCGTTGGTCTTTTCCAGCCGGGCATCTTCGATGATTCCGGCGTTGTTGATTAGGACGTCGATGCGCCCGTGCTTTTCCGCTACGCGGTTGACCCAGCTGTTGACCTCATCAGTTGAGGTGACATCGACGCCGCTGATGGTCCCGCCGTCCAGATGTGGTTCAAGATCTGTCAAGGATTCCTGCCGCAGGTCGCAGGCGTGGACAACGCCGCCTTCAGCGGCGAAACGTTCGGCCATGGCACGGCCAAGTCCTTGGGCCGCGCCGGTAACCAGGATGACGCGGCCCTCGAAACGTGAGGATTGACTCACTAGTTCACCCCACCTTAATGCTCTGGCCAGCGTCGACGGGCAAAACAACGCCAGTGATGTACCGAGCTTCGTCAGATGCAAGCCACAAAACGGCGTTGGAAACATCGCGGGGTTCTAAGAAGGCTACCGGCAGCAGGTTGAGACTGTAGAAGCCGTCCATGCAGTCGTCCATGGTGGGGTTTGGCAGGTCCGGTCGGAATACCTTGTAGGTTGCTTCGTTCGTGACCATGTCAGTACGGACCGCGGTAGGGCAGATGCTGTTGATGCGTATTGAATCTGAGGCCCATTCATTCGCGAGGGTACGGGCCATGCTGATAAGCCCGCCCTTTGCAGCAGCGTAGTGGTTGAGGTTTCCCAAGCCGAGGAGCGCGGAGCTGGAGGAGGTGATGATAATGGATCCCCCGCCGGCGTCGCGAAGGTGGGGGTAGGCAGCCTTCAGCGTATGGTAGACACCTTTCAAATTGATCTCATAGGAGACGTCCCACAGTTCATCGCTGGTGTCTGCTCCGGTCCCGAACGTCATCACGCCGGCGTTGGCCGAGACGATATCGAGTCGGCCCAGAGCTTCCACTCCCTCGTCGACCAGCTTCTTGAGACCATCAGCGTCTCGCACGTCCCCTTCGAATGCGACGATTTTGCGTCCGAGACCTTCGACGGCGGCAACCGTTTCATCAAGGTCGGCCCGTGTCGAGCCTGCGTAAGGTACCGTCTCGATGTCTTTGCAGATGTCGACTGCGATGATGTCTGCGCCTTCTTCAGCGAGCCTTATGGCATGTGAACGTCCTTGGCCACGTGCTGCCCCTGTAACAAGGGCGACTTTTCCGCTTACTCGTCCCACTGTTTCCTCCATTCATCGCTTGAACTGTATATTCAAGGCTGGATTCTGAGTTTTCTAGCGGTTTCTACGCTAGATGTGCGACGCTCGTCACGTCTAACTCTTTCTACTTGATGCATTTATTGATGGGAACAATGATGGAACTGCGGCACTTGGAGCACTTTGTGACTGTCGCGGATGAAGCAAACTTCACCCGCGCGGCGGAACGGTTGTTCATCACGCAGTCCGGCCTCTCATCATCAATCAAGGCTCTGGAACGAGAGCTGGGGGCGTCCTTGTTTGAAAGGACTACGCGCAGAATCAAACTGACCGCCGAGGGGAGAAGGCTGTACGAGGCATCGGCGCAGGTTTTGAAGGCCGTGGAGATTGCTCGGCAGTCCGTAAGTCCTGCTGATTCCTTAAGCCAACACACACTGCGAGTCGGATCGGTGCCGGCCGGGGCTGGCGTTGAGCTGGCTCAATGGATGAGGAAACTTTATCGACAGCATCCAGGTTTGTCCGTGGAGCTAACTGTCAGAGCGCGGATAAGTGAACTCCTCGACATGGTGCTGAATGACCAGCTGGATGCTGCGTTCGTCACGATGCCGGAAAGGGCTCCGACTGGATTGCTGTGTCAGCCACTGGCTACTCACCCCATGATCCTTGCTTGCCACCGCGACCATCGTCTGGCCGGAGAGGTGTCAGTATCGCTGCAAGATCTGGCAGATGAAGACTTCGTCGACTTCGCCGATGACTCGCCGACGCGCTTGGCAAATAATCGTGCCTTTGAACTGGCGGGTATTACCAGGCACGTGCGGCTTACTTGTGATGAAATCCAAATGGCGCTGGAACTTGTTGCGGCGGGGGTCGGCGTAGCTCTCGCACCGAGGCCCCTGGCCCAGGCGAGCAGGGCACACATCGTCTCGGTTCCCCTTCGCGAAGAGAGCCTTGTATGGACTTCTGCTCTTGCCATAAAGCCTGGAGCTCGGCGATCGCCCGTAGTGTCTGCCCTGCTGCAGATTGTCAGTGCTTCGGAAGGCCGCCCGAATGATGACCTGCACAGGCAAATGGACGACACGAGCGCCCCAACCGCCGGAGGGCTCCCCTAAATGTCTTGTCCGATGGACCGCACACCGTCCCAGTAGTTGCGTTCCCGTACTTGGGGCTGCGGGAGGGGCACTACGAGCAGCTGGCATTGCATGGATCGGGGCGCTTTGCTGAGATTATGATCCAGACCGGAAGAGGATGGTGGTTACTCGGGAGCGTGTGGGCTGTTAGAAAACAGCTATTGCGTTGGCGGGGGATCCTGAGCCCTTGGGCAGAAGGAGAGGAACCGACACCAGGAGGAACTCATATCGGCCGTGTGCAGCGCAGAACTCTGCGAGCTCGTCAACAGCCCACAGCTCCCCGAACGGCATCCCTAACAGGGCAAGCATTCTGCGGTGCAGGAAGCCTTCTTCCTTTTCGATTGGAAGTGCTTCAACCGCCGGGTTGTCAGCTGCTACCGCCGCAAGGCCGGAATCCCAAAACCATTGGGCCATTTTCGTGTCGGGGCTGACTCCAGGGCTGTTCAGTCCACCCGCTGTCAGCGAGCCCTGGAGGTGATGTTTCTGCGCTGCAGACAAGCCTTCGTACCAGCCCAGCCACCCTGTCCGGATTATCAGGATGTCTCCCGAGCGCAACTGGGAACCCTGGGACTCGAGGGCATTCTCGATATCTTCTGTGGTTATGAGATCCCTGCTTGTCGGATCTAGGGGAGTGCCCGAACGTTTTCGCATCGCCGCCACGTCCGCCAGCACCCCTCGGGTAAATATCCCTTCCGGGGCCAGGCGGTCGATCCCCAGCCGCCCATTTTCAAGGTGGTCTTGCTGCAGCCCTCCGTAAAAGCCATGTCGGCCGTATCGGATGTGCCGCAACCCGTCCCAGTGTGAAGCGCCCTGCGGATAGAAATTGTCGAGCTTGTCGTCGGAGCCGCCACGGTCAACGAGCTCAACATGCAAGGGCGGGTTCCTGTCCGGGCTCAAGGTCGTAACCGCATGGTTCAGCGGGAGCCCGAGGGCAAATGAGCGTCCTAGCCTTACCTCACGTGCCGCAGCTTGCCTTACCTGGTCGGTGATGCGGTTCAACGTTCCCCGATCACTGGAGTCAAGTTCCCAGGCGTGCTTATCGGACGTCCCATCGAACGTCGGCAAGTCTTCGTAGTTCAAGACCATGTCATTCTCTCCTCGTGTCCACAAATGCATTGACAGTGTGACCCCTACTCCACGGAAGTGTCCATCAGTTATGGGTTTCAGTCGGAAAAGTCGATGTTTCATAAGGTGGAGTTGTAAATCTCAGTTTCAGAGCGTGTTGGACCTCACATTCAGCCGCATGTCACGCTTTCGGAAGTGTCGGCAACGAGGCCGACGAAGATGGAAAGCAGGAGCCAATATGGGCACATTGTCAGAAGCGGTCCGTGTCAGTCACAGAGGGTCCGACAGGTTGCGGCACGTGGGTAAGGCCCTAGCCGCAGGCATGTTCGCATTAACGCTGGCAGCATGTGCATCAACCCCAGCACCCACCTCGGGGAACGCACCGGTAGACCAAAAGAGCCTCGATGAGGCCAAGAACGCCGTGAAGCAATACACCGATCCTGCGGCTGATTTCACAGGCCCAAAGACAGGGTTTCCGGTGGGCGATAAGAAGTCAGTGGTGTTTGTTTCCTGTGCGGCAACTATCGCTCTCTGCAACGACGCTGGGGCAGCGGTGAAGGACGCAGCGCAGACACTCGGCTGGAACGTTAACGTCATCGACGGCGGCGGGACGGCAACAGGTTGGCTGGACGCAATGAACAAGGCGATCGCATTGCACCCGGACGCAATCATCGAAGCCGCAATCAGTCCCGACGCCGTCCCGGAACCCTTCAAACGCGCTAAGGAAGCCGGTATCCCCGTCGTAAGCCTCTTTGCATCGGGTTCGCCTGGTCCAATTGATACGGCAGGCGTTTTTTACAATGAAGATACAGACGGAGCCGCCGTCGGGACGGCTATGGCGCAGTATGCGGTGGCAGACAGCGGTGGTCGCGCCAGGGTGGTGATCATCTATGACAACACCTACGCGATCGCCCGAGCGAAGAACGACGCCATGAAGAAGGTCATCGAAGCGTGCTCAAGCTGTCAGCTGCTCGAGGACGTGTCCACGCCATTCGGAGAACTGTCCAAGAACGTTCCCGGGCTGTTGTCCGGGTGGCTAAGCAAGTACAGCGGTGAACCGCTCTACGTCCTTTCTGTAGGTGACATCGCGTTCGACACCATGATTCCGACCCTGAATTCCCGAGGGGTCAAGGCCGGCGAGGTCAAGCTCATCGGAGCCGACGGTTCAGCGGCAGCTTACCAGCGGATCCGCGACGGTAAGTTTCAGGTCACCACTGTGCCCCAACCAGTGCGGGAAATGGCGTACAACGCCGTGGACCAAGTGACCCGCGCCCTAAACAGCCAGCCGGCGGTCTCCTGGAGTCCAGTCCCGTTCTTGGTGACCCGCGACAACGTGAATGACGCCGGAGGTGACCAAAACCGGTATGAGCCAGCGAATGGTTATGCCGATCAGTACAAGAAAATCTGGGGCATTTCCTGACCTGAGGGTACGATAAAAAAGGAGCCCAAAACTCATGAGTGTTTCAATCGGAACTCAACCGCTGCTGCGCATATCCCAAGTTTCAAAGTCTTTCGCGGGCAATCAGGCACTTGCCGACGTTGACCTGGAAGTACGGCCGGGAGAGATTGTCGGACTCCTGGGAGCAAACGGAGCCGGGAAGTCCACCCTCATCAAGATCCTTGCCGGCGTGTATCAGCGTGATGCAGGTGAAATCACCTTTAGCGGCGGCGGGCAGGGGGGTGATGCCAATCCTCATCGAAACATCGCCTTCCTACATCAGGACCTGGCTGTGGTGGGGACAATGACCGTGGCAGAGAACATCGCCCTGCAGAGCGGTTTCAGCCGCCGCGGCCCCCTAATTTCGTGGCAGCGCACCGAGGAGCGCGCCCTGGCTTGTCTGCAAAAGCTAGGTGCAGATATTCGGCCTGACCTTACATTAAACGAATTGACCGCATCAGAGTCGGCCATTGTTGCCATTGCGCGTGCACTTTCGCTTGACGCTGCAGTGCTGGTATTGGACGAACCGACCGCGACACTCAGTGCAGGGGAGAGCAAACGGCTCCTCACCGCTCTTCGAAAACTGCAGGAGAGCGGGGTAGGAATGCTCTTCGTAAGTCACCATCTTCAAGAAGTCCTGGATGTCACTGATCGAGTCGTGGTACTCAGGGACGGCCGTGTGGTCATGGAATCGAAAACCGATGCGGTGAAGCACGATGAATTGGTCGAAGCAATCACGGGCCGTAAGTACGTTCCCTCAAGTCGGTCACTACACCTGAGCGAGGCCGGCAAGTCGCTGATTGAGGTGTCAGACCTCGTCACCGATCGCGCTGGTCCAGTTTCGTTCGAGCTTCGTACTTCCGAAATTTGTGTACTGACAGGACTTGTCGGAGCTGGTCAGCATGAGCTGGGACGGTCGTTGGTCGGTGACAAGCCAATCTATTCGGGCCAAGCCAGGTTCACAGCTGGGGGCCATAGCGTCACCGACCGCGGGGGACGACGCCAGATTTGTTTCGCATCAGGTGACCGCGCAAGAGAGGCGACATCACCAGGGCTGACAGTTCGGGAGAACCTGACCATGTCTCCGCCTGCTTTCCGTTCTCGCAAACGTGAACAAGCCGCAGCATTCAAGATTCTGGCGGGACATGATGTGCGGCCACCACAGACAGAGTTGGCAATTGGCACCCTGTCTGGAGGGAACCAACAGAAAGTCGTTGTGGCCAGAGCAGTCGAACTCGACGCGCCGGTGCTGATCTTTGAGGATCCTACCGGTGGAGTCGACATCGGGGCTCGACAGCAAATCTATAAACGTCTCCGAGAAGAGGCGGAAGGAGGCCGCTCGATCCTCGTGGTGACCTCCGATTTCGAAGAAGCCGCACTTGTCGGATCCCGGGTCCTGGTACTCAGGGACGGCCGGATTGTTGACACCCTCATCGGCGAGTCCATCAACGAACTAGAAATCATGAATCTTGCAACAGGGAAAGAAGCTGAGAAGGAATGACCGCAAACCAGGCTGAAACACACCGATCCGCCCGGCCGCGGCAGAGATTCGACTGGGGCGGACTCCTGAATAAGCACGCCCTGACGATGATCCTCGTAGTTCTGGTCGCTTTTTTCGCGATCAGGCTACCTGGCACGTTCCTTACGGGCACCAACGTATCGTCAACGCTGGCAACTCAATCTGTTGCCGCTTTCCTTGCCCTGGCGGTCCTCGTACCAATGGTGGCTGGTCACTTCGATCTCTCAGTGGGCTACATGCTGGGACTCACCTGCATGACAACGATCGGGTTTCAGGCAAAACAGGGCATGGACTGGGGCGCCGCCGTAGCCCTGTCGCTGCTTCTTGGTGTCCTCGTGGGAGTCTTGAACGGGATGCTGGTTGTGGTTGCGAAAATCAATTCCTTCATCGCCACCCTCGGTACCGGCAGTTTGGCGTATGCCATTGGGCTTTGGTACAGCGAAGGTCAATCAATCATCGGAACCTTTCCTGACGCCTTCGCAGCCATAGGCAGTGTCAAGAACAACGTCCCTCTCCCGGCTATATATGTCGTCATAGCTGCAGTAGTAATCTGGCTAATCCTTGAGTTCACGCCCTTGGGGAGAAGACTCTACGTCGTGGGGGATAGCCCGCGCACCGCGACACTACTCCGGGTACCGACCGGCGCGATGACCGTAGGAAGCTTCGCAACTGCCGGGCTACTGACAGCTATTGCTGGCGTGATCCTCGCGTCCCAGCTGCAGACCGCCCAAAGTTCAACAGGACCGGAATATCTGCTGCCGGCTTTTGCAGCTGTTTTCCTTGGAAGCACCGCCGTACGTCCTGGACGGGCAAACACCTGGGGCACCATAATCGCAGTCCTGGTGCTCGCCACCTTGATCACCGGTCTGCAGCAAATCGGCTTGGCAGCGTGGGTGCAGCCACTGGTCAACGGCGTCATGTTGATTGGAGCAGTCGGCGCCGCCGGTGTAGTCCAACGCCGTCGATCCCAGCGGGCTAAGGCAAAAGAATCGTCCAACCGGCTGTCCCAGCAGGCTGGGTCCGTGAGTCATGAGCGAGATAAGGCCGGAGTCTGAGGCCAGCCTCCTCCAACACGACACAATGCCTTATCCAGGTGCAGCAGGAGACTGGCACTACCGCCGGGCTGTGTCCGAATGAAGGACCAGCCCGGCGTCAGCCCTGCAAGTCCCTTGACCTAGCCTCTGCAGGCGCCACCCGGCTGATGCTCATCCCAAATACTCCTGGCCCGAACTCAGCGGTGAAGAACTTCCCCCACTAAAGGAAAATCGCATGACATCACAGTTTGAAAGTATTCGACTGAAGCAGAGCGTCCCCAAGAAGGTAATGATCGCCAGCTTCACCGGCACGGCTCTGGAATACTATGACTTCTTCATCTACGGCACAATGGCAGCGCTCGTCTTCGGGGCCCTCTTTTTTCCCAGCCACGACCCAGTCGCCGGCACACTGGCTGCTTTTGCCACATTTGCTGTTGGTTTCGCGGCACGACCTATAGGAAGCATCCTCTTTGGGCACCTCGGTGACCGGTTAGGGCGACGAAAGACGCTCGTGCTGTCGCTGGGTCTAATGGGTGGTGCAACACTGGGGATCGGATTGCTTCCCACCTTTACGTCAGTCGGCGTACTTGCACCCCTGCTGCTAGTGCTTCTTCGCTTGCTTCAAGGCTTGGCGCTAGGAGGGGAATGGGGTGGAGCAGCGCTCATGCTGGTCGAAAATGCCCCTGCCGGACGAAAGTCGACCTATGGCAGCATCGTCCAAATGGGGGCTCCTGCCGGGCTTATGTTAGCTACGGCAGCAACCAGCTTCAGCGTCGCGGTTTCAGGGAACGAATTTATGGTGTGGGGATGGCGCCTTCCGTTTTGGCTAAGCATCCTTCTGCTTGCCATCTCATTCTGGATTCGAATCTCCCTCGCCGAAACCAGCGAGTTTGCTAAGACTGCTTCTTCCAAAGCCAGGGAATCAAAAGCTCCCGCGCTTCTAGTCTTCAAAAACCACTGGAAAGATTTGATCCTTGCATGTGGCGTCGCAGCACCCGGGGGAGCCCTGTTCTCCATAGTCACCACATACACCCTGTCCTATACAGTAGACATCCTGAAGCAGGACCGCGGGTCCATTCTTAACGTCACAGTCGCTGCCTCAGCGGTTTACTTGGTGAGCATTCCGCTGTTCGGTAGAGTTGCGGACAAATGGGGCTCCTATTCTGTGATTACTTTGGGGGCAATCTCTACCGCCATATTTGCCTTCTTTTATTTCCAGCTCCTGGGCACTGGTGCGGTATTTCTTGTCTTCCTTGCTGTAGCCGTCGCTCTTGCTGGGATCCACGCCGCACTTCAGGCGCCTCAGGCGGAGGTGTTCGCAGCACAATTCGACGTTTCACTAAGGTATACGGGTGTCGCGCTGAGCCAAGCAATCCCGACGACTATCGTTGCGGGCACCACGCCATTCCTTGCCACCTATCTATATGACCTCACAAAAGACACGAACATAATCGCGGTATACCTGGTGTCCTTAGGCCTCATCGGAGCTGCCTGCTCTGTAGCAATGCGCCGGAAAGCCCTTATCCGCTCGCGTGAGCCAATTCGGGTTGCAAGCTACAAGTAGGAGCCTCACTCTCAGTACACGCAACCCCGGAGCATTTTGAAGGGAAAACTGTGAAAAATTGGATGTCGGGTGATCCCGTTCGAATAGAGCGAGCGGGCCGACTTTATCGTCATGGCCGGATTGAAGTTGCGATGGCGGACGGCTCCGGTTTTTGGGTTTGTGCTGACGGGGCCCAGCCTAGGGAACTTATCTGGATCGAAGAAGGGTTTTCAGTCCGGTCAATTGATGAGGGTACTTTTGCCAAGCGAATCACTTCAGACAAGCTGTTTCAGAAGTAGCTGGCCGCCGATTGTCACGACTACGCGCACGCAGGCCAGCTCATCTTTCCGTGTCGGTTTTGAAGGGCGGATCACAAGTTGAGTTATGACGTCATCGTCGTTGGGGCCGGCGGCTCAGGCTCACCTTTGGCTGCGCGCCTAAGCGAAGATCCGCTCAGGTCGGTACTGCTGCTGGAAGCGGGGCCAGCCCCGGTAAGCGACGATTCCTTTCCGCCTGAACTACATAAGGCAGATACGGTCCAGGGAGCCGCACCCGATCACCCTAACAACTGGTCCTTTCTGGCAAACCTGACTCCCGGCAGGCCCTACTCAGTGGCCCGAGGACGGATACTTGGCGGTTCTACTGCTATAAGTGGTACCTACTTCATTCGTGCGCCGAGAGAAGATTTTGACCGCTGGTCCGGTTGCGGAGCTAGCGAGTGGGCATGGGAGAGGGTGCTGCCCTTCTATAGGAAACTCGAAAACGATCAGCGCTTCGGCCCCAATCGACTACACGGCGGGTACGGTCCCATTCCCGTCTCCCGTTCGGACCAGAGGCATCCACTCTCCGTAGCCTTTTCCAAGGGGGCCGCTGAACTGGGATTCCCCTTAGAGACGGACAAGAACGGGGACAGTAATCCAGGCTATGGACCGGTTCCCACGAACAGTATTGACGGCCGACGGGTGAATACCGGGATGGCCTACATCAATCCCGCGAGGAGCCGATCCAACCTGCACGTACGAGGTGACTCGTACGTGCAGCGCGTGCTCTTCGAGGGTAGACGTGCTGTCGGAGTCGAGGTTCTAAAGGATGGTCGTGTAACCACCGTGCTGGCGGGGGAGGTTGTACTCTCGGCTGGCGCAATAAAAACCCCTCATATTCTTTTGCTGTCTGGAGTGGGCCCGGCCGATGAGCTAGCCTGCTTAGGCATCCCGGTGGTGAGTGATCTCCCAGGGGTGGGAAAAAACTTCACCGACCATCCGAACCTTTTCGTTAACTGGCGGACGAGAACACCCTTGGGCGGCCACCTTCCAGGGCAGTCTTTTGCTGGTGTTCTCAACTTCACTGCCCCTGATTCGGAGGAAGTCGGAGACCTGGAGATCATCGCCCTCCTCAAAGATCCAGCCTCGCTGCTGTCTGGAAGCTCCGGCGCCATGATCCAAGGGGAAGGATTGAGCCATAAGCAGCACGATGATGTCGCATTTCTCGTTTCTTTGCAGTCGGAAACCTCGCGGGGGAACGTGACTCTCACGTCTGCGGACCCTGCCGTGCAACCGCACATCGAGTTTAATTACTTGTCCACTGACAATGATCGTCGTCGGATGCGTCAAGCCATTCGACTGGCCGTTCAGCTCCTCCAGTCCCAGGCCTACATACATCTCTTCGCCGAATTAATCGACCTTGATGATGAAGTGCTACGCAGGGATGAGGATCTCGACCGTTGGATCTTCGCCAATCTTGGGACCGCTTTACATCTTTGCGGAACGGCAAAATTTGGCCCCCCTCATGACATCGAGGCCGTTACAGACCAATATGGTCGCGTTCGCGGGGTGCAGTCCCTGAGAGTAGCCGATACGTCTTTGCTTCCCACCGCTCCCAGACGAGGTCCCGCCGCGACCGCCGTCCTCATAGGTGAAAGAATCGCGCATTTTATAAAGACAGAACGTGGCTAAAGAAACCATGCGCTCAGTCAAGCTGACACCAAGACAGCGGCTGGCAGCACATTCCAACAAAACTACGAAAGGCACTAAATTGCTCACCGTCACAGATCCCCGGCCGATCAACCGCGCTGAGGAGATCCTCACCCCCAAGGCACTGGCCTTCGTGGAGGAGCTCCACAACCGGTTCGCCGGCACCCGCAACGAGCTCCTGGCGGCCCGTGCCGCCAAGCGGCAGCGGGTGGCAGAGACCGGCAAGCTGGACTTCCTGCCGGAGACGCAGGACGTGCGCGACGGCGACGGGAAAGTTGCGCCCGCACCCGCCGCCCTGCAGGACCGCCGGGTGGAAATGACCGGGCCTGCCTCACCGGCGAAGATGGCCATCAATGCCCTGAACTCCGGAGCCAAGGTGTGGCTGGCGGACCTCGAGGATGCCAGCACCCCCACCTGGGCCAACGTCATTGACGCCATCCTCAATCTCCGGGACGCCGCGCAAGGCACACTGAGCTACACGTCGGAGGAAGGCAAGGAGTACCGGCTCCGCACCGACGCGCCGCTGGCCGTGGTGGTGGCACGGCCCCGCGGCTGGCACATGCAGGAAAAACACCTGCTGCTCAACGGCGAACCCGCCGTGGGTGCCCTGGTGGACTTCGGACTGCACTTCTTCCACATCGCC
>NZ_QEHL01000028.1:0-17418 GCF_003116525.1 Pseudarthrobacter sp. AG30
CCCCCAACCAACCCACTGGCCACCAGAAACCCTGCCGCTTGCCGAACTCCCAGCGTGCCCGGATCCGGAAACGGAGGAGCCTGACGGGAACTTGATTGAGCCGGATCAACTCCCTCCAACAGATCCTGTGTGGGACGACTTCTACGCTATGCCGTTCCTCCTGCCGCCAGACCCGCAAGCAGAGTGGCCGTTGCTGTTGATGACAGCGCACGTAGGGGGCGAGCCGCCGAGGCTATTTCCCCACTCCTACCCCAGCCCCACGGCCTTGCCAAAGAGGCTGAAGCCGACGAACGCCACGATGTCCAGCAGCGCGTGGGCGATGACCAGCGGCATGACGCGGCGGGTTCGGGTGTACAGCCAGGCGAAGACCACCCCCATGATTGCGTTGCCGATAAATGGCCCGAAACCCTGGTAGAGGTGATAGCTGCCGCGGAGCAGCGAACTGACGGCGATAGCGAGAGGCGTGCTCCAGCCGAATTTGCCGAAGCGGTCCAAGAGGTAGCCCACCACAATGACTTCTTCCAGGACCGCGTGCCTGATCGCGGACAGGATCAGGACCGGCACCGTCCACCAGTAGGCGTCGAGCGCACTGGGAATGATCGACGTCGTGATTCCCAGCGCGCGGCCGGCGGCGTACAGCCCCAGCGACGGGATCCCGATCAGGGCCGCCAGCCCCAGGCCCTGCAGCAGGTCCCTTCCGGGCCGGGCAAAGTTGAACCCAAGCTTCCGGAACGCCGAACCTGATGAACCGGCGTCGCCCGGGGCGGCCTGGCGCTGGTCCGTGAGGAAGTAGAGGACCAGCAGCACGGGAACCAGCGCAAAGATGATGTCCAGCAACTGGTAGGTCAGGTCAAAGTACTCCCGCGTACTCTGCGACCGGTTCAGGGTGGAGATTCCCTCCGCCAGTGGCGCACGGGTCATCTTATCCAGCAGCTGCACCACAGAGTACACAGCCGACTGGCCGAGTGACAGGCCCAGGACGATCCAGACTTCGAGCCGCAGGCGACGGCGGGAGGGAACCAGCATGTTCCCATCTTGCCCTCAGTTTCTGGATCCGGGCTGATGGAGCGGCCGGAGGGAACCACAAGCCGGGGCAACACCAAGGATCCAGGCAGCACACCAGAGGGCGCACAGGCCACGCTTACACCAGCTGCCGGGCATCAGGCAGGCGCGATAATAACTTCCGTACCCCGGGCTTCGAAGGCCGCCTTGTCGTGGGCAGAAATGCCGGAATCAGTGATGAGCCGGGTGAAGTCGTAACCGTCCATGGTGGCGAAGGCCCGGACGCCCACCTTGGAAGAGTCGGCCAGGACGTACGAGACGCGGGCCCGGCTGGCGAGCAGCGCATTGACCGAGGCCTCCCCTTCGCCGGTGTTGGTGGGTCCCACCTCGGGGTCGATGCCGTTGACTCCGATGAATGCGATGTCCAGCACCACCTTTTGCATGATGATGTCCGTATAGGGCCCAACCAGCTCGTAGGAGCGGGGGTTGAGGATGCCCCCGGTAACCATCACCTTGATGTTGGGCCGCACCGCGAGCTGGCCGGCGATGTTGATGGCGTTGGTGACCACGGTGAGGGTTGGCTGGTTGGACGGGGCGTTCAGGTCTTCCCGCGTCGCAAGGATCTGCGCCAGGGCTGTGCTGGTGGTGCCCCCGCACAGCCCAATGACTGCTCCAGGTCGGATCAGCGCCGATGCGCACTGCGCGATCTGTTCCTTGGCCTCTGCGTGGTCGTCACGGTTGTAGCGTCCGGGCAAGTCGTAGGCCAAGGCACCGGTGGTGGCGCCGCCGCGGGTCCGGGTCAGCAGCCGCCGCTTGGCAAGGCTGTCCAGGTCGCGGCGGGCAGTGGCCGGCGAAACATTCAGGCTGCTGACGATCTCGTCAACTTCCACTTGGCCGGTCCTGGCCAAGAGGTCAAGAATGGCCGTCAGCCGGTCTGTGCGCGTCATGCAGGGGGGCCTTTCAGTACACCAGCCACCCTATCGGATGACGTTTTCTGATTGTAACCCCGGGTGAACAATCAAGAAAAATCACTTAACCGGCAATCTTTACCGAGCCCGCACTCCGGCACGCCACACAGCGTACGTCAGCGGCATGCCCGGGCGGTAAGCGAGGTGGGTGGCGGAGGGTGCGTTGAGCAGGTGGAGGTCGGCCCGGTGGCCGACGGCGATCGATCCTACGGCCCGCTCGCCGTCCGCGTCACGCCCCACCTCCCGGTGCAGCGCCAAGGCACCGCCATAGGTGGCAGCACGGACGGCCTCGTGCACGCTCAGGTGCATCTGGAGAACGGCAGTGGTCACGCAAAATGCCATGGAACTGGTGTAGGACGTGCCCGGGTTGCAGTTGGAGGCCAACGCCACCTGGACGCCAGCATCAAGGAGTGCCCGCGCCGGTGCCAGCGGCTGGCGGGTGGACAGGTCGCATGCGGGCAGGCACGTGGCCACCGTGCCCCGCTCCCCAGTGCCGGTGGCCGGGTCCCACTCGGACCACGAGGCCGCCAGGGCCTTGACGTCCCGCCCGGAAAGGTGGTTCACGTGGTCAACACTGGCAGCGCCCACCTCGACGGCTAATTGGACGCCCGGCCCTTCGCCCAACTGGTTGCCGTGCACGCGCAGGCCGAGCCCGGCGTCGCGGCAGGCCAGGAGCACACGGCGCGACTGCTCGGCAGTGAAGGCACCTTCCTCGCAGAACACGTCCGCCCACTGGACATAGGGCCTGACGGCGGCGAGCATCGGCCCGCAGACCAGGTCCGTGTAGGCCTCGGCATCCTGGCCGGCGGGAACCAGATGCGCACCAAGATAAGTCACCTGGTCTGCCACTGTGGATGCGATCCGGGCGCTCCTGGCCTCATTCTCAATGTCCAGGCCGTACCCGGTCTTCGTCTCCAGGTAGGTGGTCCCCTGCGAGGCGGCCTCAGCCACCCTCCCCATGGCCAGGCGCGTGAGGTCAAAATCGGATGTCGCCCTGGTGGCATTCATGGTGACGGCGATGCCGCCGGCGGCGTAGGCCTCGCCGGCCATCCGGGCTTCGAACTCGGCGGTGCGGTCCCCGGCAAAGAGCAAGTGGCTGTGGGAGTCCACCCATCCCGGCAGCATGGCCCGCCCGCCGGCATCGACGGCGTCGTCCGCGGCAGGTGCATCGGCCGCCGCGCCAATCCACGCGATCCGTTCCCCGTCCACTACCACGGCGGCGTCCCGCAGGACCCGGTGCTCAAGGTCCTGCGTCATCAGCTCGGCGATATTGGTGATCAGGGTGCTCATGGGACCATTCTTCAGCGTCGAATGGACCAGCGTGTGGCAGCTAGTGCCTCCACTGTCCGGGATGCCGGACCCGCCCCGCCTGCGCCGCCGCCGGATTGCCCGGCAAGGATCTGGGTGGCTGCAAACTCCGCCATGGCTGCGGAGGTCTGGAATCCGTAGCCGCCCTGCCCTGCGAGCCAGTAGAACCCCGGCGCTTCGGCATCGAAGCCCGCCACCGGCACCCCGTCCGCCGCTTCGGTGCGCAGGCCCGTCCAGGCACGCCGGATGTGGGTGATCCCGAGGGCGGTCGTGGAGTTCAACATGGCCACCAAGCGTTCCACGTCGCCTGGCCGCGGACGCGCATCCTCGGGGCCGCTGGGCACCGTTTCGGACGGGGAAATCAGCACATCCGGGCCGTCCGGCCGGAAATAGAAAGAATTGTCCGCGGCGGCCACCATGGGGCTGTGTCCAGGCAGGGAGCGTTCGACGGCGGCAATCGCCGCAGTCCGCCGGAACGGCTGGAGGCCGAGCTTCTCGACGCCGCTGATCACGGCGAGTTCATCGGCCCAGGCACCGGCCGCATTGACCAGGACCCCGGCCTCAAAGCCTTCGCTTCCGGCGCCCACCTGCCACCCCGAGCCCTGCCGCTGGGCCGAGTGGACGCGCGCGCCCGTGATGATGTCCGCCCCGGCGGCGAGCGCCCTCTCGCGGTGATCCGCCAGCAGGACAGGGGCGTTGCATCCGAAGGAACCAGTGTCCAGCCCTGCGGCGGTAAACGTTCCCGGCAAGAGCGCCGGGCAGAGCTCGAGGGCACGGTCCACCGTGATCGGCTGCATGTGTCCGCTCGCCTCGGATGCCACATCCGGCTCCGAGCCGATCAACATGAAACTGCGCGGCGCCAGAACCGGTTCGGGCAGTTCCCTGTCGCGGGCGGCAAGCAGTTCGAGGGTCCGGACGGTGAGTTCCTGCACCACGGGAGGCCCGTAACTGGGGATGAGCTGGCGGGCGGAGCGGGAGGACGTGTGGTACGCCAGTTCCTGCTCCGCCTCCACCAGCGCAACGCTGCAACGCCCCGCCAGCGCGGACGCCAGGGACAGGCCGGCGATGCCGCCGCCTACGATCAGGACATCGTAATGTGCTGCCATTGGTCCATCCTCGCAGAGTTCATGCAGGGCGGGGGTTCACGCCAAGCGGGGGTTCACGCCAAGCGGGGGTTCATGCCAGGCGCGCGTTCAGGCCATGCGGCGCTGCCGTTCAGGCTGCCGCCTCGGCACGGCTGGCAACGAACGCACGCACGCATGCTTCGACGTCGTCCGCTGAATGCGCGGCGGACAACTGCACCCGGATCCGGGCGGCACCGCGCGGGACCACGGGGAAGCTGAAGGCAGTGACGAAAACACCGTGCTGCAGCATCCGGTCCGCCACCTTGGCTGCCATCACTGCGTCCCCAAACATGACGGGCACGATGGCGTGCTCGCCCGGGAGCAGGTCGAAGCCTTCCTCGGTCATCCTGCGGCGGAACTGCGCGGCGTTCTCGAACAACCGGCGCCGGAGCTCCGCGGAGCTCTCCACGAGGTCAAGCGCTTTGAGCGTCGCGGCCACAATGGCGGGCGCCAATGAGTTGGAGAACAGGTACGGCCGCGCCTTTTGCCGAAGCATGGCCACGATCTCGCCGCGGCCGGACACGTAGCCGCCGGACGCCCCGCCAAGTGCCTTGCCGAAGGTTCCGGTGTAGATGTCCACCCGGTCCGAAACCCCTGCATGCTCCGGGGTGCCCGCGCCGGTAGCGCCCATGAAGCCCACCGCATGGGAGTCGTCCACCATCACCATGGCGCCGTATTTTTCGGCGAGGTCGCAGATGGCCTCGAGCGGGGCGAGGAAACCGTCCATGGAGAACACGCCGTCGGTGACGATCAGCTTCCGCCGCGCGTCCTGGGCCTCCTGGAGGCGGGCCTCGAGCTCGGCCATGTCCTGGTTGGCGTACCGGTAGCGGCGGGCCTTGCACAGGCGGATGCCGTCAATGATGGAGGCGTGGTTGAGGGCGTCCGAAATGACGGCGTCGTCCGGGCCGAGGAGGGACTCGAAGACGCCGCCGTTGGCGTCGAAGCAGCTGGAGAAGAGGATGGTGTCCTCGGTCCCCAGGAACGCGGAGACCCTGGCCTCGAGGTTGAGGTGCAGGTCCTGGGTTCCACAGATGAAACGGACACTGGCCATGCCGAAGCCGCGCTCATCCATGGCGGTTTTTGCGGCATTGATGATGTCCGGATGGTCGGCCAGGCCCAGGTAGTTGTTGGCACAAAAGTTCAGCACGTCGCTGCCTTGACCGCCGATCCGGCCCGCGATGATGTGGCTTGACTGCGGTGAACTGATGCTGCGTTCGGTCTTGTAGAGTCCCGCGGTGCGGATCTCGTCCAGCTCGCCGCGGAGCTGGTCCTTGATGGTGGTGTACATGGGGTTCCTTACAGTCGGGTCCAGTCGAGGACAACTTTTCCGCCCACGCCGCTGCGGGCAATGTCGAAGCCCTTCTCCCAGTCCGTGGCGGGCAGCGTGTCCGTGACCACGGCGGAGATTCCGGCGTGCAGCACCGGGTTGGAGGAGAGCATGGCGCTCATGGCGTACCAGGTTTCGTACATCTCCCGGCCATAGATGCCTTTGAGCGTGAGCATGTGGGTGACCACCTTGCCCCAGTCGATGGTGATGTCCTGGCTGGGCAAGCCCAGCATGGCGATCCGGCCGCCGTGGTTCATGTTGTCGATCATCTCAGGCAGGGCGGTGGGGTGGCCGGACATTTCCATTCCGACGTCGAACCCCTCCCGCATGCCCAGCTCCCGCTGGGCATCGCGGACGCGGGTCGTGGAGACATCGATGGCGAGGTCGGCGCCCAGCTGCTTGGCCAGCTCCAGCCGCGGCACCGACACATCCGTGATGGCGATCTTGCGCGCGCCGGCGTGGCGGGCCACAGCGATGGCCATCAGGCCGATGGGACCTGCGCCGGTGATGAGCACGTCTTCGCCCACCAGGGGGAAGCTCAGCGCCGTGTGGACGGCGTTGCCGAACGGGTCGAAGATGGCGCCAAGCTCGGGAGTGACCGAGGGGTCGTGGTGGACCCAAACGTTGGTCTCCGGGATGACCACGTATTCGGCGAAGGCGCCGTCCCGTTGGACTCCCACGCTGACCGTGTGGATGCACATCTGCCGGCGCCCTGCACGGCAGTTGCGGCAGATACCGCAGACCACGTGGCCTTCGCCTGAGACTCGGTCTCCCACCTTGACCTCGCGGACGTCCTCGCCCACCTCCACCACTTCGCCGTAGAATTCGTGGCCGGCGATGAGCGGAGCCTCGATCATGCCCTGCGCCCAGGCGTCCCAGGACTGGATGTGGAGGTCGGTTCCGCAGATCCCGGTGGTCATCACGCGGATCTTGACGTCGGCCGGACCCGCCGTGGGTTCCGGCCGGTCGACGAGTTCGAAACCGGCGTGCGGGCCGGCCTTGTACAGGGCCTTCATTGGCGTCCTTACTTCTTGGCATTCACATCAGCGGGTTGGTGTCCTCCTCATTGAAGCCCCGGGAAAGCATTAGCACAACAGGAATCTTCTCAATCGACGATTTAGATTTTCCTAATGTATACACTGGCGGAGTGGAAATACATCAGCTGGAAATCCTCCGCGAACTTGGGGCGCTGGGCAGCGTGAAGGCGGTGGCCGACACCCTCATGGTCACCCCGTCGGCGGTCTCCCAACAACTGGCCCACCTGCAACGGACGGTGGACGTGCCGTTGACGCGCAAGGAGGGCCGGAACCTGGTCCTGACCGAAGCCGGCCAAGTCCTCGCCGACGCCGGCGCCGCGGTCCTCAGTGCCATGGCCGATGCCCGTGGGGCGCTGGGCACGTACCACGGTTCGCCCGCCGGCCGGGTCACCGTCAGTGGGTTCCACAGCGCCGGGCAGGCCCTCTTTGGCCCGCTGGCGCGGATGCTGGACCAGCCGGGACATCCGCGGATCGAACTCTCCGACGAGGACGTCGCCCAGCAGGACTTCCCGGCCCTCACCGCCCGGTACGACCTCGTGCTGGCGCACCGGATGGACCACAGCCCCCGCTGGCCCGCCGAGCGCGTCGCCGTGATCCCGCTGGCCCACGAGCCGCTGGACGTGGCCCTCCCCGCCGGGCACCCGCTGGCCCGGCAGGACACCGTCACGGTGCACGACGTCGGCGCCGAAGCCTGGGTGACCAGCCACCCCGGCTACTCCCCCGCCGACGTGCTCTCCGCCGTCGCGGCCGTATCCAGCCGGGAACCGAACATCGTCCACCGCATCAACGACTACTCCACGGTGGCTGCCCTGGTGGCCGCGGGCGGGGTGGTGGGGCTGCTGCCCAGGTACACCGCCGGGCCGGTCCTGAATCCGGACATTGTCCTGCGCCCGCTCGAAGGCATCAGCACCCGCCGCCGGATCGACCTGCTGGCCAGGCCGGAAAACCTCAAGCGGCGTGCAGTAGTGCTGGTCTGTGAGGCCCTGGAAGACATCATGGCAGGGCTGGTGCAACAGGGGTAAGCGGGAGCTGGCTGGTGCAGGGGCGGGCACGGTGTCACGGACCCGTGGCAGGCGTGGCCGGACCGGCGCAGCTACGTCCCTTCGCCATCCTGATGGTTGCCCGCACCCATCTTTTTGCCCATGCCGTGCCCACGTCCCAACCCCAGGCCCGGGCCGTCACCGGCGCCGTCGACGATCCGCTTGGCAGTGGCCTGGTCCCCGTCCTTCACGCCGGCCACGCGCACGGTGTCGCCGGCGGCGATGTCCGCCATCGATCCGGCTGCCGGCTTGCGGCCCGCACCATCGTCGGCCGCCGAAAGTTTGGTGATCCTGGTGTCCGCGTTGACTGCATAGGACTGGATGAAGCCGTCCTCGCTCTTGACGGTGATGGCGGAGTCGCTGACGGACTCCACGGTTCCGCGCTGTTCGAGGACAGTCTGGAAGGTTCCGTCGGGCTGCTTGACCACTGCCTCACCGTGGAGCGGTTGGCCATGCCGGGACTTCTGCTGCCCGGGTGCCTTCTGCTGCCCGGGTGCCTTTTGTTGGCCCGGTGCCTTCTGCTGTCCCGGTGCAGTCTGGGAGGGGGACGGCGTTGGCGTCCCGGTGGCCGACCAGGCCAGTGCGGCCCCGGTTCCGGAAAGGGCCAAGGCCACCGCCCCGGCCAGCATTGCCTTGCGCATCCTCAATGGGTCCCGGACCATGGTTGTTCCTTCCTCAGCACTGCCAAGGCATCATCGCCCTGTACCCTCCTGTGCCCTGTGGGCTCCAGTCTAGGTCCGCCACGCACGTGCGGCCACGGGTACTTTGCGGCCGGCGGCACCTGAGTACTTAAAGCCCAACCGGGCCGCAGTTGATGTCGTTATGGATGCTCAAAACGGACATCTGCTGCGACCCGGTTGGGTATCGGAGTGCTAAGCGGTGACGCCCAGCTTCTCCAGGATCAACTCCTTGACGCGTCCTGCGTCGGCCTGCCCGCGGGTGGCCTTCATGACCCCGCCCACGATCGCTCCCACGGCCTGCACCTTGCCGGCGCGGATCTTGTCCGCGACGCCGGGCTGCGCGGCCAGTGCGGCGTCGATGGCTTCCAGGAGGGGTCCGTCGTCGGACACCACGGCGAGGCCGCGCGCTTCGACGATCTCTTCCGGGGTGCCTTCGCCGGCGAGCACGCCGTCCAGCACCTGGGAGGCCATCTTGTTGTTGATCTTGCCGGCCTCCACCATGCGGCTGAGCTCCACCACGGTGGCAGCCTCGACGCCCAGCTGGCCTGGGTCCACATCGGCAGCCTTGGCGCGGCCGACGATCTCCCCCATCCACCACTTGCGGGCCACGGAGGCGGAAGCCCCGGCCGCGATGGTTTCCTCGATTTCGTCCAGGACGCCGGCGTTCACAACGTCGCGGAATTCCAGGTCGGAGTAGCCCCAGTCGGCCTTGAGCCGTTTCCGGCGCTCGGCGGGCGGCTCGGGCAGCGTGGCACGCAGTTCCTCCACCCATTCGCGCGAAGCGACCACCGGCACCAGGTCAGGTTCCGGGAAATAGCGGTAATCGTCGGCGTCGGACTTGGGCCGGCCCGAGGTGGTGGTGCGGGTGTCTTCGTGCCAGTGGCGGGTTTCCTGCACCACCGGGTTTCCGGAGTCCAGGACGGCGGCGTGGCGCTGGATCTCGTAGCGCACGGCGTGTTCCACGGCGCGCAGCGAGTTCACGTTCTTCGTTTCGGAGCGGATGCCGAAGCGTTCGCGGCCGTGCGGGCGCAGCGAGACGTTGGCATCGCAACGGACGTTGCCGCGTTCCATCTTTGCGTCGGAAACGCCGAGGTTCTTGACGATTTCGCGGATGGCGGCCACGTACGCCTTGGCGAGCTCCGGTGCGCGGGAGCCCGCCCCCTCGATGGGCTTGGTGACAATTTCCACCAGCGGTACGCCTGCACGGTTGTAGTCCACCAGGGAGAAGTCGGCACCCTGGATGCGGCCGGTGGCGCCGCCCATGTGCGTCAGCTTTCCGGCGTCCTCTTCCATGTGCGCGCGCTCGATTTCCACCCGGAACACGGTGCCGTCGTCGAGTTCAATATCCAGGTAGCCGTCGTACGCGATGGGCTCGTCATACTGCGAGGTCTGGAAGTTCTTGGGGGTATCAGGGTAGAAGTAGTTCTTCCGGGCAAACCGGCAGGATTCGGCGATCTTGCAGTTAAGCGCCAAGCCGATCTTGATGGAGGACTCCACCGCCGTCTTGTTGACCACCGGCAGGACACCGGGCATCCCCAGGTCCACCTCGTTGACGTTGGTGTTCGGCTCGTCGCCGAAGACGTTGGGCGCGGAGGAAAACATCTTGGTCTTGGTGTTCAGTTCGACGTGGACCTCGAAGCCGAGGACGGGGTCGTACTTCTCCATGGCCTCTTCGAAGCTCAGGATTTCGTCGGTGCTCATTATTTTGCCTCCTGGGTTTCGAGGGATTCAGCGCCCAGCGCGGGAGCCTGGGCCAGCAGCGGGCCTCCCCATTTGGCTTCCAGCAAGGACTCCAGGACAGCACCCACCCGGTAGAGGCGGGCATCCTCGCGGGCGGGTGCCAGCAGCTGGATGCCCACGGGCAGGCCGTCCTCGTCTGCCAGGCCGCCGGGCAGGGACAGCCCGGGGACGCCGGCGAGGTTCGCCGGGATGGTGGCGACGTCGTTGAGGTACATGGCCAGGGGGTCGTCCAGTTTTTCGCCGAGCGGGAAGGCCGTGGTGGGGGCGGTGGGCGAGATCAGGACGTCGGCCTGCTCAAAGGCGGCATCAAAGTCCCGCTGGACCAGCGTGCGCACCTTCTGGGCGGACCCGTAGTAGGCGTCGTAGTAGCCGGCCGACAGGGCGTAGGTGCCCAGGATGATGCGGCGCTTGACCTCATCGCCGAAGCCGGCGGCGCGGGTGGCGCCCATGACGCGTTCAATGGTCATGGGACCGTCTTCCGGGAGGACCCGCAGGCCGTACCGGACGCCGTCGAACTTGGCCAGGTTGGAGGAGGCCTCGGACGGCATGATCAGGTAGTAGGCGCCCAGGGCGTACTGGAAGTTCGGGCAGGAGACCTCCACGATCTCCGCGCCGGCTTCCTTGAGCAGCTCCAGGGCATCGTTGAAGCGGTTTTCGACGCCGGCCTGGTAGCCCTCGCCGTGCAGTTCCTTGATGATGCCGATCCGCAGGCCCTCGACGTTGCCGGTCTTCGCTGCGGCAACAAGGTCAGCAAGCGGTTCCGGCAGGGAGGTGGAGTCGCGTGGGTCATGGCCGCCGATGACCTGGTGCAGCAGGGCGGAGTCCAGGACGGTGCGGGTCACGGGGCCGATTTGGTCCAGGGAGGACGCCATGGCGATGGCGCCGTAGCGGGAGACACTGCCGTAAGTGGGCTTCACGCCCACGGTGCCGGTGACGGCGCCGGGCTGGCGGATGGATCCCCCGGTGTCCGTGCCGAGCGCCAGCGGGGCCTCGAAGGCAGCCACGGCCGCAGCTGAACCGCCGCCGGAGCCGCCCGGAATCCGGTCCAGGTCCCAGGGGTTGCGGGTGGGTCCGTAGGCGGAGTGCTCGGTGGAGGAGCCCATGGCGAACTCGTCCAGGTTGGTCTTGCCAAGGATCGGCATCTTGGCCGCGCGCAGCCGCTCGACGACCGTGGCGTCGTACGGGCTGTGCCAGCCTTCGAGGATCTTGGAACCGGCAGTAGTGGGCTGGCCGATGGTGACGATGAGGTCCTTGACGGCGATGGGCACGCCGGCGAGGACGTGCAGGGATTCCGCCTCCGCGCCTCCGGCGGCACGGATGGCGTCAACCTCCGCGGCGACGGCAAGGGCTTCCTCGGCGTTGACGTGCAGGAAGGCATTGACCTGCCCGTCGACGGCGGCGATGCGGTCGAGGTACGCCTGGGTGGCCTGGACGGCGGTGACCTCGCCGGCAGCCAGCTTCTCAGCGAGCTGCGCGGCGGAGAGGCGGATCAGGGTTTCGGCGCTGATGCCGGTGGAGTTCTGTTCAGTCATGGTTATGCCTCATCCAGGATGGCCGGGACCTTGAAACGGTTGTCATCGGAATCCGGAGCACCGGAGAGCGCCTGTTCCGCCGTGAAGGTGTGTCCCACGACGTCGTCGCGGAAGACGTTGGTCAGCGGGATGGGGTGGGAGGTCGCCGGGACGTCATCCCCTGCGGCCTCGCTGACGGACTTGACCGAATCGACGATAACGGCCAGTTCGCCGGCCATCCTGTCCAGCTCTTCGGCACTCATCTCGATGTGAGCGAGCCGCGCGAGATGCGCGACGTCGTCACGGTTGATCGCAGCCATGGATCTCCCCTGCAAAGTTCGAATTGTTTTCCGATCCAGTCTAGTGGGGAAACGCCGATGCCCGTCTGACATCCCCCAGCGGGCGTCAGACGGGCACCTTCGTGCCAGGCCCTGCCTCGGGGACAGGAGCACAGGCAGCTACAGACTAACCGATTCCGATGGCTCCGGTCAGCATCCCGACACCCAGCATGACCAGGGAGATGACGGCGGTACGCCACAGGACTTTCTTGTGGTGGTCACCGAGGTCCACCTTGGCCAGCGAAACCAGCAGCAGGATGGCCGGAACGAGCGGGCTCTGCAGGTGGAACGGCTGGCCGGTGATGGAGGCCCGGGCCATGTCCGCGGCGCCGACACCGTAGTGCGCGGCCGTCTCGCTGAGGACGGGCAGGACGCCGAAGTAGAAGGCGTCGTTGCTCATGAAGAACGTCATGGGGATGCTCAGCACACCGGTGATGACGGCCATGAACGGGCCCATGGAGGACGGGATGATCTGGACCAGCCAGGCGGACATGGCTTCGACCATGCCGGTGCCCTTGAGGACGCCGGTGAGGACGGCGGCGGCCATGACCATGCTGACCACGGCGACGATGGAGGGTGCGTGCGCGATCAACTGGGCGCCCTGGTCCTTGACCTTGGGGAAGTTGACCAGCAGGGCGATGGCCGCGCCCACCATGAACACGAACGGCAGCGGGATGACGTTGGCCACGAGGACCACCATGACAGCGACGGTCAGGGCCAGGTTGAACCAGAACAGCTTGGGACGCAAGGTGCTGCGGTTCGGATCCAGGGCGGTGTCGGTGAGTCCGGCGCTGCTGTCCTCAAGGAGGATGTCCGTGCGCTCCAGCACGGCCACGGAGGATCCTGCCGGGGAGCCGCCGACGGCGGGGGCTGCTCCGCCGGGGTTGCCGCCCTTGCGTCCGGCGCGGGGCGCCGTGCCGCCGGCGGTAGTGCCGCCGTCGAACTCTTCTGCCGTGAAGGGCTCTGCCGAAGACGGGACGCCCCAAATCTCGGGAGCAACGGCACGGAGGCGGTTGCGTTCCTGAAGCCCCAGGAGCCAGGCGAAGGCGAATACCACGACCAGGCCGGCCACCAGGGACGGGATCATGGGGACGAAAACGTCGTTGACATCGATCTTCAGGGCGGTGGCGGCGCGGGCGGTGGGACCACCCCAGGGCAGGATGTTCATGGTGCCGTTGGCCAGGCCGGCCACGCAGGTGAGGACCACGGGGCTCATCTTCAGGCGCAGGTAGACCGGCAGCATGGCGGCGGTGGTGAGGATGAAGGTGGTGGACCCGTCGCCGTCCAGCGACACGGCGGCCGCGAGGATGGCGGTGCCCAGGACCACCTTGGCGGGGTCGTTGCCCAGCTTGCGGAGGATGAACTTCACCAGCGGGTCAAAGAGCCCGACGTCGATCATCAGGCCGAAGTAGATGATGGCGAACATCAGCAGGGCCGCGGTGGAGGTCATGGACTTCATGGAGTCCATAACCATGTCGCCGATGCCCAGGCCGGCGCCGGCAAAGAGACCAAAAACGGTGGGGACAATGATCAACGCCAGCACTGGCGTCAACTTCTTCGTCATGATCAGCACCATGAAAACCGCGATCATGGCGAATCCAAGTATTACCAGCACAGCCGGCTCCTTCTTGTGAACAGCGGCACACCGGTGTGACGCGTGCTACAGACTGTAGGGTGGCGTCCGTCACGGCGGTGCCTTTGGCTCAATTGATTGGCATACTGCTTATTGGGAGCATTTTGCTCATTGTGCTCACGCTGTGTCGGCGCCTGGCGGCAGCCGATACGGTTGAGCCATACCCGTCGCGCCACACCCGTCAAGGAGGATGAATGCAGCGTCCCGCGCCCCGGCAGCCGCTGCGCTTTTCCACCCAGACACTCTTGCTGCAGGTGGCCGTCGTTCTCCTGGTGGTCCTCCTGAGCGCCACGGTGCATGCCTGGCTGACGTATGACCGGGTGGGAAGCGACGCGGAAAACCAGGCCCTGACGCTGGCCAGGACCGTCGCATCCGATCCGGAGGTCAGGGCAGACGTACTGGCCATCAGCGAACAGCCCGGCACTCCCCCGCCGGCCGCGCTCCTCGCGGGTCCGCTGCAGGCCTCCGCAGAGGCCGCACGAACCAGGACCGGGGCCCTGTTCGTAGTGATCACCGACGAAACCGGGATCCGGCTGGCCCACCCGGATCCGCAGCGGCTCGGCGAGAAGGTGAGCACGGACCCGTCCGAGGCGCTGTCCGGGCAGGAAATCACCACCCGGAACACGGGAACCCTGGGCCCTTCCGCCGGAGCAAAGGTTCCGGTGTATGCCCCGGGCACCGCGACGGTGGTGGGTGAGGTGAGCGTGGGCTACTCCATGGAAACCGTGGCCCAGAGCGTGAGCCGCGACATCGGCCCGGTGGCCCTGACCGCCGCCGGCGCACTGCTGGCCGGAGTCCTGGGATCCTTCCTGCTGCGCCGCCGCCTCCAGCGGCTTACCCTGGGCCTGGAACCGGAAGAGATCAGCACGCTGGTCCACGACCAGGTGGCAGTGCTGCAGGGCGTGGACGACGGCGTCATCGGCGTCCGTGCCGACGGCCGGGTCAGCGTGTTCAACGCCGCGGCGCAGCGCCTGCTCGAGTTGCCCGACCTGTCCGGGACACGGTGGGAGGACGCCCCCGTTCCCGCCCAGCTGCAGTCACTCACCAGCCCCGCCCCCGTGGCCGCCGCTCCGCGGTTGGCTGCCGCCGGACCGGAAGGGAATGCCACGGGGCCGGATGCCCTGGAACTGGTGGCGGGCGGCCGGGTCCTGGTGGTCAATGCCCGCAAGGCGCTGCACCGCCGGGAGGACCTGGGCTGGGTGATCATGCTCCGCGACCGCACAGAGCTTCAGGAGCTCACCCGGCAGCTGGACGCCGTGGGCACCATGTCCACGGCCCTGCGCGCCCAGCGGCACGAGTTCGCCAACCAGCTGCACACCCTGGCCGGTTTCTTGGGCATCGGGCAGCACCAGGAGGCCCGTGACTACCTGGCCGGCCTGGCCGCCACCGGTCCCCTGAAGTTCCCCGTAGACCAGGCCGAACTGCTCCAGGACCCCTACCTGCAGGCGTTTGTGGGGGCCAAGGGCGTGGAAGCGGACGAACGCGGCGTCGCCCTCCGCATCGGGCCCGAAACCCTGGTCCGCGGCCAGGTCACGGAGGCCCAGGATGTGACCACGGTGCTGGGGAACCTGATCGACAACGCCGTCAACGCCGCCGTGGCAGGATCCTCGACGGACCGCTGGGTTGAGCTCGAGGTGCTGGATGAGCCGGGCGACGACGGCGGGACGCTGCACATCGTGGTGGCGGACTCGGGCGACGGGCTGGCGGACGGAACCGATCCCGAAGGCGTCTTCGTAGAAGGATTCACCACCGCTGCGGGCCCGGTGCGTGCCGGTGGCGGGCAGGGCTTCGGCCTGGCCCTGGCCAGGCAGCTGGCACGCCGCCGCGGCGGCGACGTCAAAGTACTGGATCGCGGCACCGCCGGCGGGCCGGGCGCCGTCTTCATGGCGGTCCTCCCGCACACGACGGCGGGAAACCCTGCCGCGAAGACCCCCGGGGCAGCCGGAAAGGACAACAATGGCTGATGACTTTCGGGTCCTGATCGTGGACGACGACTTCCATGTGGCCAAGCTGCACGCAGCCTACGTGGACTCCGTGGCCGGGTTCCTGGCCCTGGCCCCCGTTGGCACCGCCTCGCTTGCACTGCAGGCAATCCACAGCCTGCGCCCGGACCTGGTGCTGCTGGATGTCTACCTCCCCGATGCGTCCGGCCTGGACTTGCTGCAGCAGCTGGATGTGGACACGATCATCCTCAGCGCCGCCTCGGATGCCGCCTCCGTCCGGGTGGCATTCCGCCGGGGCGCCTTGGGGTACCTGCTCAAGCCCTTCACCGCTGAGTCGCTGTCCCAGCAGCTTCGTTCCTATGCCAGGTACCGGCGCCTCCTGGGCCAGGCCGGGGCCCTGGACCAGGAGGCCGTGGAACGCGCAAAACGGTCGCTGATCCCGGGGGACGTCACGTCGTCGTCGAAACCCCGCTCGGCAACCGAAGCCGCGGTGCTGGAATCACTGGCTCCGGGCGAACAGTATTCCGCCGCCGAGGTGGCCGCCCGGGTGGGCGTCTCCCGCGCCACGGCGCAGCGCTACCTGTCGTCGCTGGCCGACGACGGCGCCGTGGACATCCAACTGCGCTACGGCACCACGGGCAGGCCGGAACACCGCTACGGCCTGCCGGCAAGGTAGGGCAGGGAGAGCGTCAGGCAGCTTTCCGGGCGACCAGTTCGATCTCGACGAGCATGTTCGGGTCAAGGAACGGCAGCACATGGACCAAGGAGAGGGTGGGGCGGATCTCGCCGAATACTTCGCCGTGTGCCCGGCCGGCCTCTTCCCATTTGCTGATGTCCGTCAGGTACAGCTTGGACTGCACCACATCTTCGTACGCGAAGCCGGCGTCGGCCAGGACCTTGCCGAGCTTCTGCAGGATGTACTGGGTCTGCGTGTAGAAGTCGTCTCCCACGATTCCGTCGTCGCCGCTGGCCGCGGTGGCGGAGATGTAGAGGGTGTTGTCCACCTGGACGGCGCGGGAATAGCCGAGCGTCTGCTCCCAGACGGAGCCGGTGCCGAAGGTTTTACGCATGGGTGGGCCTTTCAAAGCTGGAATGGGTCGCCACCACTGTAGGGCCGCTACAGGTCGCGCCGGTAAACCAGCAGTTTTGTGTCGGTTCCGGGAACGAACCAGTCCCGTTCAGGCACCCGGTGGAAGCCGGTCCTGCGGTACAGGCCATGCGCGCTTTCCCAGTCTTTCCCCGTGGTCAGTGCCACCGCACGGATACCCGGCAGGGTTCGGGCATGGCTGATGATGGCTTCCACCATGGCGCGTCCGGCGCCGCTGCGCTGGACGGCAGGGTCCACCACCAGCATCCGGAATTCCAGTTCGTCCGGCAGGGCAATGTCAGCGTACGGTTCACCGGCAAGTGCCAGGGTGACCGAGCCAATGACCGACCCCTCCCGTTCAGCCACCCAGATAGTGGCCTGCTCCGCGCGCGCCGCAACGTCCATGACCTTGACCATGTACGGGTGGGCGGCGTCGTCGAAGTACCCTGCGGCGAGGTAGGAGTCGCCGGTGATGCGGGCGACGTCGCCGAAGTCGGCTTCGACGGCGGGACGGATGGTTAGCTGCGGCTGCACCCGTCAATGGTAGTGGCGGTTCGGGTCCCCGCGGGCCCAAACGGGGCTTTCCGTGATCGAACTATCAGTACCGGGAGGAGTTACCGCCGCACCCAGGCCGGCCGGCGGACAGCGCGCCCGGCTCGGTACACCTGATATGTAGGTCT
>NZ_QEHL01000029.1:0-4774 GCF_003116525.1 Pseudarthrobacter sp. AG30
AGGGCTTGTTTGGTTTTGCTTTCCTTTTTCTTGGCCCCAATTAGCGCGGCGATGGCTGACTGCCGTTTTTCGCTCATATTCGGTTTGTGGTTCGGACGGGTGTCAGTGGCAGCATGCGGCGTTCTCCGGTGGTTTCAAGGCGTGGCGCTGCGGGAGGGATTTGGTGCAGGAGCGTGACGGCGTCATCAATGGCGGCCTTGTCCTCGGGGGTCAGCCTGGATTTTTCCTTCAGCAGCGCGGTGCGCATTCGTTTGTAGGAGTTGATCTCTTCTTTGAGTGACTGGTGGATCCATGGTTCGGCGATGTCACCGGCCGCGGCGAGGTCTGCGGTGAGGGCGACGATGTGGGCGTCGATCTGGGGTAGATGGGAGAGGTTGGCCCGGTAGTACTGGCATCCGCCGCATTTGTTGCGGACGGGGCAGGATTGTCCGGCTGCTTTGACGTTGCTGGGCTCGGTGCAGAGGCCCAGCGGGGTCGCTACGGATTCCCGGACATAGGCTGCATAGTCTTTGGGTCCGTGGAGCAGCCCGCGGCGGTCGATCGTGGTGCTGTTGACGATCTCGATGGCCTGGCGCTGTCGTTCCCTGGTGATTTTGATGTATCCGGTGGAGGTCGTGAAGCTCTTGTGGTTCATCAGCTCCTGAATGACATCCGGCGGCGTGCTGTTGTCGCTGAGCCGTTGGGCATAGGTATGGCGCCAGTTATAGAGGCCCATCCGGGACCTGGTGAGGAAGTCGGCTGGTTTCGCGGGGTCGTCCCGGACGTCGGGCAGCTTCCGGATCCGGTCGATCCAGCGCCAGTAGTTGGTGTGAAATCCAGTGGGTGTGATGTGGGTGCGTGACTGGGGGCCGTAGGGCCGTGGCGAGGGAAACAGGTAGCTGGCGGCGTCGGGGTGGATGCCCTCGACGGTGCCAAGCGCGTTCTGCCAGGTCTGGATGATGCGGGCGGTGGAGCGGTGGATGGGAAGTTCCAGCCCGTACTCGGCGGTTTTGTGGCTGTTGTAGATGATGTAGGGCTGGCCGTCGTCGGTTTCCCGGAGGGCGTCGCGGGGCAGGGAGTAGATTTCCGTGGGCCGCCGGCCGAGGTCCCGCAGCAACTGGTAGATGGTCTGCAGCATCAGGTTGTGAAGGGCCCTGGTTCGACCGACCGGATTGGCAAAAGCTTCGTCCACGGCGAGCAGTTCCAGGTTTGCATCGAGAATCCTGATGATGTGTTCCGGGATTGCCTTCCCGGGGTTCCTGGCGCGCGCCGCAGTTGGGAGGGAATCGGCCGTGATGAACATGAACTTAGGGCTGACCCGGGCCAGGCTTTCAAGGTCCCCGCCGTTGCGGAGGATCCGCTGGAAGAGCTTGAAGTAGTCATATTTCACTGAGTCCGTACGGGGTTCACCGTCGGTGTCGGTGAGGTGGCGGTAGGCGTCCACGACTGCGTTCGCGTCTGTTCGGGTCAGGAGCTCGGGCCGGGCTCCGTGGGGGCGGCGTGCCAGGGCGTCCGAGACGACTTGGATGGTGCGTATGACGTCGCGGATCTGGTCGGCGGCGAGGTCGAAGTGCCGGGAGTAGTCTTTGGCGGCCTCGCGTAACCAGTCGACGCTGATGGGGCGGAAATCGAGGGTGCCCTTGGAGCAGAGCGTGCGCGTTGTCCGGTCCTTGCGCAGGCCAATGACGGCGGCGTCCCAGACGTCTTCGGAGCGCATGTCCCGGCCGGAATGGCGGTATCTCCACCGGGCGGTGAGCAGGCCTGCGTGCCGGAGGAACCCGATGACGCTCTTGTCGGGCCGTGTCCTGCCCTGTTCGGTGTCCAGCAGCCGGTGGATGGAACGGGCACGGGTTTCCATGGCAGTGCGGACGATCCGGCGCATTGTCTCCGGCAGAATCCGGAACGCGTTGCGGTCCCGTTCCTGCAGGACGAGCAGCAGTTCGGTTCGAAGGATCGGTGGCAGATCAATGAAGGAGAACTCATGGCGGGAGCGAAAATTGAGGGGGCGTTCGACAACGGTGAAGGCGTCGAGGTCGACTCCGAGCTTGGTGAGTTTGCGGAACATGGCGTGGTGCCAGAGGCAGAGGCCGGTCGCGCGCTGGTTGGATTCTTCCCTGCAGCACATGGCTGCGCAGGGCTTGCCGCGCCGATACATGATGGTGTCGGCAGCGGCGAAGTCCTCAATGCTCAGCCGGGGCTGTCCGTTGTCGGAGCTGTGGTGCCAGCGCGAGTAATGAAGGTTGCAGAGTCCCCTGACCATGCCCATGGCCTGGCAGCTCCGCCCGGCCGAGCCGACCATGCAGCGCGGAGCGTCCGACTCCGGAGCCCGGCGCCGGACCGGGGCCGGCTCGTCGCCAGGTTCTCCGATGATGCAGGAACGACAGAGACGGCCAGTGATGGCCGCGACGCGGGGGCAACCGGGTGTCGGGCAGGGGTAGACCCCCGTCAAAGGATTCTCCGGGTCTGCAGCGAACAGCCACAGCCTGGCGTCCCATTCCCCGGGCCGCCACCGGGGTTCGAGCATTGTCTCCAGAAAGCCCAGATAGGACTCAGCCTCAGGGACCGGCGATTCCCGGCGTAGGAACTCCGCGGAGGCTGTCACGGCCGATTCTCCTTGCCGAGCAGGGTCTCTTCAATCGCGCTGCGAAGCTCTTCCTGCGCGGGGTGCAGGTAGATGGACGTGGATGCCAGGGACCTGTGACCCAGCAACGCCATGATGACATCCGGGTCGACTTTGGCCCGCGCCCAGCCCGTGGCTGCGGTATGCCGGAATTGATGAGCTCTGACTGGCAATCCCGTGCTCTTCCCAACGGTCACGAGCATGCGGTGTAGCCCCGGGTATCCCAGAGCGGCCGGGTTCTTGGCCGTCATGGACAGGAACAAGGCGTCCGGCTGATTGCCTCCCAGGGATGCGTATCTTTGGGTCATGTAGGCGGCGTGAACTTCGCAAACATCGGCAGGCACGGGGACGTTCCGCTCATACGGTGACTTGGCCCAGGCCCCGTTCGGGTTGCTGCGCCTTTCAATATGGACGTGGGGCCCGGGAATCGTGCAGCCCAGGTGGCCGGAGTCAGGCAGCATGTGCATGTCCTCCAGCCGCAGGCCTAATACTTCGCCGGCCCGCAGCCCGCAACGCAGCATCAGCAACACCAGGAGCCTGTCCCGCGGCCTCTCGACCACCTCCAGGACGCGGCCGACCTGTGACGGGGTCAGGACCACGGGCCGCCGTTTGATCTCCCGGGCCTTCACCAGCCTGGCCGGCGCCGTCTTCCACTGCCCCTCAGGACCAAGGGAAGCAACGGCGTGGCGGCGGCCCTCCACCGTCGCCCGCAGCTGGTCGGTGGCCAAGCCGTGGACCACGGCAAAGCGCAAGAACACCATCACGGCCGTCACATGAGCATTGACCGTCTTCCCCGACAACCCGTCCCCACTCTTATCACGCAACCCTTCAAGACTGGCCTTGTAGGCGGCGAGCTGGTGGAAGCGAAGCCCTTCCCACGGAGTCCCCCTTTCAGCGCACCAAGAGAGAAACCTCGCCAGCCTCAGCTGATATGCCTTTTGGGTATTGATAGCACGGCCCGAGTGCGCCAACCACAACGCGTAACCCCGGCATTCCTCGCTCAGGACGAACCGGTCATCCACCACAGCCCAAACGATCTCGTCCTTCTCGACCGTCACTTCCACCGCTTGAAAAATCCGCACAATCGGAAGCTATCGAGGACGAATCAAGGCAAACAACAGTCAACATCCAACTAGAGGATTAACTGTCACCAAACAGTCAGGATGCAAAGAGTGGAACGCCGTGCGAATGGTGGGTCGGGCGACGGTGGGGCCATCCTTATTCACCCGAGCGGGACCGGTACTGGCTTGAACCGCACCGGCCCGCCGCATTCGGGACCGTCAGGGTACACCCCGGTCGGCTCTGTTTCTATCGGCAGCACGCGCGCAACACGGACACCTGAAGAGCCCGCCGCGTCCACAAGGACAGAGGTGACGCTGACGCCCGGTATCAGGTAAGGCGCAGACTGGGGCACCAGCCACCTGCCGTCAGGGTCCCTGGTTACCGAGGCCGGAGTGCAATCCTCACCGAAACATGCCGCAACTGACGTTGGCTCGTGTGCAAACACCAACTCCACGTCGCCCGTGTAGGCGTACCCGACCGCGGGGCAGATGGTGCTGACACCCCCCGGACAAATACAACCAGGGCCAAGACAACGGACAGGACCCCAAACACGATCAGAAGTAGCCCCCGGAGCTTCATTCCGTGAGCCTAACCCGGATGCTCGGATGAACCAGAATCCCCAAAGTTTCTGACGCACGCTACCGAGTCGGGCTGCAATAAGTGGTGGCTCATTGCGTCGAGATGACCCATGACAGCCCAGGCGCAGAATGCACGTTAAGGGATCCCTTGTCGGGCACCCGCGTCGGCGATAAGCTCCTCAGTCAAAACACTAAATCCATTCGATAGCAATACTGGTTTCCAGGGTTATCGTGAATAGGTGCCTCGTATCCTGCGCTTGCCTTTGCTGCCGCTTCTACTCGTGGCGACGTCTTCTCTTACCGCCTGCTACACGCCGTCGTGTTCGGCATCGCTTGAACCGAACATCCTCACGCTTGATTTCTCGGCGGTAGGACGGCACGCTGACGACTTGGAATTCGAGGTTGACTGTCCAGGTAAGACTGAGTGCGGGACTGCCCCGGCTTTTGTTGACTTGGGGTCTTAGGCCGCTGTGAGCGCGGTCCGGTTGATTGTTTCATATTCGATGGGCGTGAGTTTGCCCAGCCGTCTTTGCCT